>DRLF01000270.1 GCA_011051425.1 Thiolapillus brandeum
AGTCGCAAGAGAAGCCTTGGTGATTCCCAACAGCAGGGGCTCCCAGGTTGCCGGCATTTCGTCTTTCTTGAGCACTTTCTCGTTCTCTTCCAGCACTCTGGACCGGGAGATCTGCTCCCCGCGCAACAGCTTGGTATCACCACCATCGACGATTTCAACCTTGCGCAGCATCTGGCGAATAATGACCTCGATGTGCTTGTCATTGATGCCTACACCCTGGAGGCGGTAAACATCCTGAATTTCCTGCACCAGGTATTCGGCCAGAGCGGTAACGCCACGCAGGCGCAGGATGTCATGGGGATTGAGCTCACCCTCGGCGATCACCTCACCCTTCTCGACGTGCTCACCCTCGAACACATCCACATGGCGCCACTTGGGAATCAGTGACTCTACCTGCTCGCCATCGGCCATGGTGATCACCAGACGCTGCTTGCCCTTGGTGTCCTTGCCGAAACCGATGGTGCCACTGGCTTCAGCCAGTATCGCGGACTCCTTGGGCTTGCGCGCTTCGAACAGGTCGGCAACGCGGGGCAGACCACCGGTAATATCACGGGTCTTGGAAGATTCCTGGGGAATCCTTGCCAATACATCACCGACACCCACTTCCGCACCGTCCTGCACGCTGACCACAGCACCCGCCGGGAGCACATAGTTGGCGGGCAGTGTCGTGCCGGCGATATTGACGTCGTTGCCCTTGGCGTCGATCAATTTGATCACGGGACGCAGGTCCTTGCCGCTGGTGGGCCGCTGTTTGGGATCCATGACCTCCAGGGAGGTCAGGCCGGTCACGTCATCGGTCTTGGTCTGGACGGTAACACCATCCACGAAATCGACGAAACGCAGGATGCCCGCCATTTCGGTAACAACCGGGTGCGTATGCGGATCCCAGGTTGCCACCAGCTGACCGGCGGTGACTTCTTCACCATCTTTTACCTGCAGTTCTGCGCCATAGGGCAGCTTGTAGCGCTCACGCTCACTGCCGCGGGTATCGTGCACGATGATCTCACCGGAGCGGGAAACCGCCACCAGCTTGCCATCAGCACGCTCTACCGTTTTGATGTTGCTCAGTGTCACGCTACCGGTATTTTTTACCTCGATACTGCTGACCGCAGCAGACCGTGAAGCAGCACCACCGATATGGAAGGTCCGCATAGTCAGCTGGGTGCCGGGCTCACCGATGGATTGGGCGGCAACCACGCCCACCGCCTCACCGATATTGACACCGTGACCGCGACCGAGGTCACGACCGTAGCAGGCACCACAGATACCATATTTGGCTTCACAACTGATTGCGGAGCGTACATAGACCTGGTCCACACCGTGTTCTTCGAGCATGTCCACCATGGCTTCGTCCAGCAGGACGCCTGCCTCGATCAGCACATCGTCGCTGCCAGGCTGGTACACTTCCTTGGCAGTAACCCGTCCCAGAATGCGCTCACGCAGTGCTTCCACCACGTCGCCGCCTTCGATGATGGGCTGCATGAGCAGGCCATTTTCCGTACCGCAATCTTCAGAGGTTATAACCAGATCCTGGGCCACATCCACCAGTCGGCGGGTGAGGTATCCGGAGTTAGCTGTTTTCAGCGCCGTATCCGCCAGGCCTTTGCGTGCACCGTGGGTTGAGATGAAGTACTGCAGTACGTCCAGGCCTTCACGGAAGTTTGCTGTGATGGGAGTCTCGATGATGGAGCCGTCCGGCTTGGCCATCAGGCCCCGCATGCCGGCAAGCTGGCGAATCTGCGCCGCAGAACCCCGGGCACCGGAATCGGCCATCATAAAGATGGAGTTGAAGGACGGCTGCTCGACCTCGTTACCGTCCTTGTCCACGACAATGTCCTTGCCCAGCTGATCCATCATGGCCTTGGCGACCTGGTCATTGGCATGGGACCAGATATCGATAACCTTGTTGTAGCGCTCGCCATTGGTCACCAGACCAGAAGCGTACTGGTCCTCGATCTCCTTGACCTCTTTCTCGGCAGCCGCCAGCAGCACTTCCTTCTCTGCGGGCACGACCATGTCATCCGCACAGACGGACGCACCGGAGCGGGCCGCAAAGCGGAAGCCCGTGTACATGAGCTGGTCAGCAAATACCACGGTATCCTTGAGGCCCAGCTCCCGGTAACAGGTGTTGACCAGGCGGGAGATAGCCTTCTTGTTCAGCGTGGTATTCACCAACGCTTCGAAAGACAGGCGCTTGGGGATGATGTCCCACAGAATGGCGCGACCCACTGTCGTATCATAAATCGTCGACTGGGCGGCGAAACTGCCGTCCTCCTGCTTCACTTCTTCGTCGATACGCACCTTGACCTTGGCATGCAGCTCCGCCTGCCCTGTATCGTAGACACGGTAGGCTTCGGCAATATTGGCCAGCATCATGCCCTCGCCTTTCGCGTTGATGCGCTCACGGGTCATGTAGTACAGACCCAGCACCACGTCCTGAGTAGGCACGATGATGGGCTCACCGTTGGCGGCGGACAGGATGTTGTTGCTCGCCATCATCAGGGTGCGCGCTTCGAGCTGAGCTTCCAGGGAAAGCGGCACGTGCACGGCCATCTGGTCGCCGTCGAAGTCGGCGTTGAAGGCGGTACACACCAGAGGATGCAGCTGAATGGCCTTGCCCTCGATGAGCACGGGC
>DRLF01000271.1 GCA_011051425.1 Thiolapillus brandeum
AGGACAACCACCAGCCCAAAACCGGTTTTCAGTCTCCCGGCGGGCCAGTTTTCTGACCATCCGGCGGCCAGTGGTGCAATGATCAGTGAGGGCAGGGCGACCCAAATGGCAACGGGCAGATCCAGCATATTGTTTTTGCCATAGACAAATGCGCCCATGCCGGCGGTAAACAGGCTGACTGCTATGGCTGTACCACGTGCCGCTACAGGCGTCATCTTCATCCATCCCATGAGCATGGGGATAACCAGTGTGCCGCCCCCCAGGCTGACCAGCCCACCGCCAATACCGGCAATCATACCGATGACCAAGGATTTGGTGTGCGGGTGGCTGGGGGCTTCTGCGTGTTTCTCAGACATGGAATGGAGTCAGCATGGCGTGTAATGGCATCTGTTGTTGGCACAGCTTAGTGCCTATATTTTCGCTGGTCTGTCATTCAGATGACAGAGATACTCCGCCGCTTCCCCCAGAATTGCATGTAAGGTATTAGGTATTCCGAGCAATGGTGTTTTGTCACCCCGGTGCAGGCCGGGGTCTGCACTCAACAGGTTGGTATAGATTCCGGTTTGTGCCGGAATGATATTTTTCGGGGTGCTCTGTATAAAAAACAAGGAATCTTTATCCGGGAACTTAAAACTTTAAAGGAGAGCGAGACATGCAAGAACCTTCAAATACTATTGGTGGCGAACCAGGTGCAGTGGCAAGGCAGTTGAGCCTGCGTTTTGGCCGCTATTCTCTTATCGTTGGAACTTTACTGATACTGCTTGGCGGAGTGGGGATAGTTTTACCAGAACTGATGTCCCTGGAAACCAGTGTCTTCATTGCCAGCCTGTTTTTGATCGGCGGCATATTCTGGCTGTCCCATGCATTCAAGTACAGCCTGAGAAACTGGTCTGACTGGCTGAAACCGGTATTGCTGCTGATAACAGGTGGCCTGATGCTGTTCTATCCCCTGAGCGGTGTGGCTGCCGTAGGACTGCTGCTGGCCATCTATCTGTTAATGGATGCTTTCGGCAGTTTCGCCCTGGCTTCATCCCTGCATGGGGCGCCAGGCGGAGGCTGGATGATATTCAATGGCGTCGTGTCTTTGTTCCTGGCCGTTCTGTTTCTCGTGGGCTGGCCGCAGACATCCATGTTTCTGGTGGGTCTCTATGTCGCCATCAGCCTGTTTTTCGATGGCATGGCGCTGGTTTACATCGGCTGGATTCAACGCCGTGCCGCTTCCTAGGTTGGAGAAAGCGGGTGTTTACGTCCCGCGAATCTGACCACAGACGGAGATTGCTGCTATTGAAATTGGCAGGATCTCCGTTTTTATTGATCCACTCAAATTCAATTGCCGTCACAACGGGCACGAGGTATTGGACAATGGAAGAAATGAAAGAAAAACTGAATGAAATAAAGAAATTGACGGAAAGTCTTCGTGAAGATTATCCGATGGAAACCGATGCTTTTCTGGGATTTTTACAAAAGGCTGAATCCGGGAAGGCGCTGGGCATCAGGGAAAAAGAACTCATCAACGTGGCTCTGGCGGTTGCTGCGCAATGCGAATGGTGCATTGCATTCCACGTGGAGCAGGCGGTGCGGGCGGGTGCAACCCGGGACGAGATTGTCGAATCAGGTTTCATGGCCGTGATCATGCACGGCGGACCTGCCTATATGTATATGACGCCTTTGCTCAACGCTATCGGGGAGTTTCTGCCGAAAGATCAGGCCTGAGAGGGAATCCGTAAATCCCACCCCCCGAGGCAGCTTCATTGTTGAGAACGTCGAATTTTACGACACCCTCAGTTTGGGGAGAGGGGAAAGCTGCCCACAGGCCCGATAACACCGGCTGTCAGCGCTTCTGCAATGCGCTGCGGGCAGCCAGTGAAAAGGATTCCGTCAGGGTGGGATGCGGGTGGATGGTGCAGGCCAGTTCCTCCAGCGTCATGCCCTGAGTTACGGCCAGTGCCGCTTCACCCATCAGGTCTCCCGCGCCTTCGACCAGTACATGGATACCAATGATGCGGTGACTGTCACTTTCATACAGGATTTTGAGCAGCCCTTTGGCCCGGTTCGAGATCTGCGCCCTCGCATCCCGTTTGTAGTCGTAACGGGCGACTTCATACTCGATATCCCGGGATTGTGCCTGTTCTTCTGTAAGTCCTGCCATGGCAAGTTCCGGCTCGCTGAAGATGACGGCACTGTTGTGGTCAGCATCCGGGAAGGGGACAGGCTGGCCCAACAGGTTCTTGGCCAGTGCCAGCCCCTGGGCCGTGGCCCAATGGGCAAACATGGGTTGTCCCACCACATCACCCAGGGCAAAGATATTGGCTTCGGTCGTCTGAAGCTTTTCATCGACCTGTATGCCATGAGGTGTCTGTTTGACCGCGGTGTTTTCCAGTCCCAGACCTTCCGTATTGGGTCTGCGCCCGGTTACCAGCAGAACGGTATCGGCAAAATGATGCGCTGTTTGACCGGCAGCTGTCTGATATTCCACGAACACACCGCTGCCGGTACGGCAGATACGCTTGATATGGCAGTCTGTAATGATGCGTATCTGTTCTTCCGTCATCTGCTGCTGCAGACGTTCGGCCAGTTCCTGGTCCGCGTGTGCGAGAATGTGCGCGCCGGCTTCATACAGGGTGACATCACTGCCAAAGGTATGGAACACCTGCCCCAGTTCCACGCCGATAGGTCCGGCACCGATAATGGCCAGCCTTTCCGGTACATGATTGATTTCGAGAATCTGGGCGCTGTCCACCACGCAGCTTTCCTCGACGCCCTTTATGGGTGGCCGGAAGGGTTTCGATCCCGTGGCAATGATCGCCTGCTTGAATTCGATATCCACCGGTTTCTCGGCATTCGGCGTGATGCGCGCATGGCTGTTGTCCAGGAACATGGCGCTGCCCAGCGTGATATCAAGCGAGGAATTCTGCCGTATGCGTTGTATGGCGCCGGTACTGCGCAGATGCAGGATGACCTGCTTGCGTTCCTGTATAGCACTCCAGTCCAGGTGGACATCTCTTGTTGGCATGCACAGGCCGAAGTCACCCGATTCCTGCAGTTCCCGGAGACGCCGCGCCGATTCCCTGAATATCTTTGACGGGATACAGCCCTCGAACAGGCAGGTGCCGCCCAGTCCGGCGCCTTTTTCCACCAGCAGCACCTGCTTGCCTGCGCTGGCAAGTGCCGAGGCGACAGGTGTGCCGCCGGGACCACCACCTATGACCAGATAATCGTATTTGTCCAACATTACAGCCAGCCTCCAGGATTATTGAGCATTTGAGCAAAGGTCTTCATGAAACGTGCGGCATCGGCGCCGTAGACCACGCGATGATCACAGCTCAGCGTGAAAGTGGCGACGCTGTCCTTTTCGGCGCCGACAGACAGAATGGCTGCGGCACCCAATGGCACGATGGCCTCGAAACTGCTGACCACATCGAACATGCCCAGGTTGGACAGATAGATGGTGGCGCCTTCGTAGTCTTCGGGAGTCAGACGTTGCCGGGTGAGTTTTTCCTTGAGTATGCGCCAGTCCTCGGCGAGTTCCTTCAATGTTCGTTCTGCAGCATCCTGGAGCACAGGTGTCAGGAGACCGCCAGGTACATCGGCGGCAATGCCCACGTTAACCTGCTGGCGTACCGCCAGACCAATGGGTGTATATACGGCATTGAAAAGTGGATGCTCCACCACAGTCAGGGCCAGCGCCCTGGCGAGCAGCAGCGTCAGTGACTGTTTCTTGTCCCGGGCAGCCTGATGCAGCGGACCAAGGGACAGGTGCGCGCTTACGCGAAAGGTGGGCGTATGGAGTGTGGCGGACATGTTGTCGGCAACCGCCCGCCGCATGGATGAGAGCATTTTATAGTGCCACTTCGGACCACTGTCCAGGTTGGGTTGCGGCCCTTGCAGGGCGGCGGCGACCACTTGTGGCGCCTGTATGATTCCCTGGGCATTCGGTGTGATTGCCGCCAGATCAACACCCAGTTCCCGCGCCAGTCCGCGGGCATAGGGGGAGATTCGTACTTTTCTGTCAACATGCTTGGGTGAAACGTCCCTTTCCACCCGTGGTGGTGCTTTACCGGATACCGCGGCAACATCAGCAGCCGGTGTCGCCGCCGGTATGTCTTTCATCTGCGCCGGTTCAGATGAGGGGGCTTCATGCTCTGTTGGCGGGGAGGGTGGTTTGTCCTCAGCTACACCGGCGCCCGCATCCGGTGTATCGCCGATGTAGCCGATGACAGTGCCCACAGGAACATCACTGCCTGCTTCGGCGAGGGGGCCGGCCAGGTAACCGTCTGAGAATGCCTCCACATCCATCACAGCCTTGTCGGATTCGGCTTCGGCCAGGACATCGCCTTTTTTCACGGCATCACCCGGTTGTTTCAGCCAGTGGATCAGGTGACCGCTCTCCATGGTATCGGAGAGTACGGGCATGGTGATGGGTTCCTTTTTCATGAGGGTTCTCCCGAGCCAGACGTTTGCCTGGCAGCGGCCACGATGGATGTGATGGTGGGAATACTGGCGGCTTCCAGCGTCCCGTTGTAAGGCGTGGGCATATCGAGGCCCGCGTGTCGGCTGGCAGGGGCGTCGAGGTCATAAAAACACCGCTTGGTAAGGCCAGCCACGATCTCGGCGCCGGCACCGGCAAAGCCGCAGTCTTCTTCAACAACCAGCAGGTAGTGCGTCTTCTGTATGGAGCGCATGCAGGTGTCCCAGTCGATGGGACTGAGGCTGCGCAGGTCGATCACTTCTGCATCAATCCCCTCGGCAGAAAGCCGCTCTGCCGCTTTGAGCGACAGGTTGGCCATGTGAGAGTAGCTGACGATGGTCAGATCATTGCCGGGACGCCGTGCCACCGCACGGTGCATGGGCAAGGGGGGCAGTTCAGTGTCCAGAGGCCCCTTGCTGAAATATAGCAGTTCATGTTCCAGCAGGACGACAGGCTCGTTGCTGCGAATGGCCTGGCGCAATTGCCACCAGGCATCCTGGGGCGTGGAGGGAACCGCAATGCGCAGGCCCGGTACGTTCATCAGCGTGTGTTCCAGCCGCTGTGAGTGCTGGGCAGCCAGCTGCTTGGCGACGCCGCCCGGCATGCGCACCACCAGCGGCATGGGGAACTGACCGCCGGACATGAAGGGAATCTTTGCCGCCATGTTGATGATGGCATCCAGGGCCAGCAGGGCAAAGTTAACGGTCATGATCTCCACCACCGGACGCATGCCCACCATGGCCGCGCCTACGGCCAGACCGGTAAAGCTGCCCTCGGATATGGGCGTGTCACGTACACGCCATTCACCGTAGCGGGCATACAGGTCCTGCGTCACGCGGTAACTGCCACCATAGAGACCGACATCTTCACCCAGGGTAAAGACGCTGTCATCCGCGGCCATTTCCGCATCCATGGCCATATTAAGAGCTTTCCAGACGGGTATTTCATCAGCCATCAGATCAATACCTCCTCGCCGCGATTGGAATACAGGGCCCGCCAGGCAGCCTGTAAATCAGGTTCCGGGCTGTTCAGTGCAAAACTGACAGCCTGATCCACGATATCGGCGACGTCCTTCTTCATGCGCTCAACATCTTCCATTTCGAGATAGCCTTCCCGGCGCATATGTCCCGTCAGATGGGCGATATTGTCGCGGCCAACAGCATCGAGCTGGCTTTCGCTGGGATAATCGGGAATGCTTTCCTCCAGCACCACGGTAACGGGATCTTCATCCTTGAAAGCCTGTACCTCCACATTGGGGCGATAGCTGCCGGGGTCGGACATGGAATGGCCGCGGAAACGGTAGGTTTCCACCTCCAGGAACTGCGGCCCCGTGCCTTCACGTATGCGTTGCAGGGCGGACAGGGTGGCCTGATGCACGGCCAGCACGTCCATGCCGTTGACCTTTTCGCTGGGAATACGGTAACCGCAGGCCCGCTTGTAGACTTCGGTAACCGCTGAATGGCGGTGTATCTCGGTGCCGATCTGGTAGCGGTTGTTTTCACAGACGAACAGGACCGGCAGTTTCCACAGGGCCGCCATGTTGAGGGATTCATGGAAAGTGCCCTGGTTGACCGCACCATCGCCGAAGAAGCAGATGACAGCCTCGGGCAGTTCCTGCATGGCGATACTGTAGGCAATGCCTGTTGCCACCGGGTAGGTTTCCCCGACGATGCCGTAGCCACCCATGAAGCGCCGTTCACTGTCGAACAGGTGCATGGAACCTCCCATGCCGCCGCTGCAGCCGTCACGTTTACCGAACAGCTCCGCCATGACGTTGCCTGCCGGCACGCCGCGCACCAGGGCATGGACGTGTTCCCGGTAGGTGCTGACAATATAGTCGTTGGGCTCTGCGGCATGGAGCACACCGACCGCGACGGCTTCTTCTCCAGGATACAGGTGCAGAAAACCCGCGATATTGCCTTTCGTGTATTCCTGGGCAGCGCGCTCTTCGAAGGTGCGCGCCAACAACATGTCGTGCAACATAGCCAACAGGGTGTCACGTTTCATGAAGAGACTCGTAAATTACCACTGAATACAGGGTATTCTAGTTTTTCGGGTCCTTTGTACTGTCATGTGTGTGACAGTTGGGTGGATTTCGGGTCGCCGCCCCGGGCGACGCTCATGAAAGTATGTTTGGATGGCCTGTCTTGTACCATCGGGAATATAATGATTTCCCACGGCG
>DRLF01000272.1 GCA_011051425.1 Thiolapillus brandeum
GATGAGGAAAATCTGGCCAGGGGAATCGATTGTTCCCGGGCAATCTGGTTTGCATTCACCCGTGCGGGCTTGCCTTATAACAGGAATGACCGTTATCTGAACACCGCGATGATGGTTGAAGCAGATTCTCCGATGAAAGACCAGTTTGAACGTTGTGATGATATGGATCTGCGTATCGGTGACATACTGGTTTACAGAGACGATAGTAGGGGGGACGGGCATGTCGTCATGGTTATCGATCCCCGCAAACGCATCGCCTGGGGTTCTCACGGCTGGGATGGCAATGCCGGAAAACTGAAAATTGAACCCGATACAGGCGTTGAGTACCAGCTGATAAGGTACAAGAAAGACTGGCAGCGATGGGATCGGTCGACAATGGATCTCAAGGCCTGCTGGCGCTACCGGGAGTTCGCACTGGAAGCGGAACAAGGCCGGGGATTGCCTGGCATGAAGGCTTTGTCTGATGTTTGCAATGCACGGCGAAACTGCGGGTTGTAGCGATGGATGCTTTCGGGGGGAATGCTGGTCACTGCAAGGAAACACTGACTTTGCGACAGACTGTACTGGCAGCCGCTTCATTTTGTTATTTTGGAGAATATGATGGGTGATTTTGTCAATTCCAAGTCGATGCTGACCCCAGCGATGGCGGCGCTCGGAGTGACCATGATGAGTGGTGTGCTGGCCGGGCAGTTTGGACTTCCGGGAAAATGGACCGGACTGATATTCAGCTTCATTCTTGGTACGGTGGTGTTTGCAGACAGGGAGACGCCAATCATTCAGCGTGCTCTGTTCTATGTCATCAACTCTCTCACCATCTATACCATGGCTATCGGAATCAACGAGGCCGGTGTTGCAGCCATGTCGGCACATCCTGCCGTGCCTGATGCCTGTCGAGCAGTGGTGGAGGAAGGAGCTGGCAAAGGTTTCTTTTCTCCCTGGTTCAGGAGTTACTGAAAACTGCGAACCCCGCTCTTTGGTATCTATACGGCGGCGTGTTTTTTCTTTTCAGAGGCTCATTTCCTGAGCCACTGCCTGTTGCATACTGCATGTCAAGAGTCACGATATGAAGGGTGAATGGCATGCAACATATTGATATTGATGAATTTCTCATGGGGCTTTCTGCTATGGCGGTGGCCATGAGTGCGGTGTTCTGGTTGTTCTTCGGCTGGTGAACCGAGCCATGAAGCCGTCATGGTTTATGGGCGCTGTCAGCTGGTAAACTGCGGCTATGTCTTCCAATCAGGTTTCAGTCACCGATACCCACCAGCAGCAATTGCAGGCGCTGTACCTGGAGAATCGCCGCCAGCGTTTCAAATCTGAAATAAACCGCCTCACGGGGGGTGATATGCAGGCGTTGCTGGATCCGCAGCCCCAGGCGGAAGACCTGTCCTTTCTGCTGACCTATGTGTATGCCTGGCACTGGCTGCGCCAGCATGTGGCCGTCGAATATCACCGCGCCCTGCTGGCGCCGTTCAGGGGTTCTGCCAGAGCCTTTCTCATGGAGATGCTCGAAGAGTCGGAAAGCGCGGATGATTTTGTCCGGGCCTATATCGATCACTGGCTGGCTTCTCCGGGGCCAGGGCCGGCCCAGCGGGAGCAACTGTTTCGGCTGCTGCAGCGTAGAGACAATGACCCCAACCGCCTGAGGCAGGATATTCTGGCCATCTGGCGGAACCTGCAGCTGTTTACCCAACCTGACAAACAGCACTATGCCCGGATCGCCAGAATCGAGCGCAACCGCTATGGCGATACCCTGGGAGAGGCTGACAGGAAACGCCTGGCCCTGGTGGACAGCCTGCCCGGTATGCCGAAAAAGCAGCAACAGTTCGGCAAACTGGGCCTGATTCCCCACATGGGCTGCCCCCAGACCTGCCGGCATTGCATGTTCATCTGGCGCCCTTTCGTACGCAGTGAGGAGAATCCGGATCAGCTTTATGAGCTGGTGGATGCCCATACGCAAAGCGTGCTGTTCACCGGTGGGGATCTGACCCGCCATATGGCGCATTTTTACCGCGCTGTCGGCAAGATGCGCCATGTACGCACCTTTGCCATCCTGCTGAACGGTGATTTTGCCGGGGATATTGTGCAAACGAAGGCTTTGCTGGACGCCATGGCGCAGGCATTGAAAGCCCGCCCGGCGGGCTGGCCCCAGGCGCATATCCTGCTGCAGATAAGTTTCGATGAATTTCACCAGGAAGTGCTCATCGACAAACACGGTCAGCTCAGGGAAAGGATACCGGTGGCGAAGATAGCCAATATCGTCGAGCTGGCGCCCCGATACCAGGGCATTCAGCTGGCGTTGCTGCACAAGCAGAACCGGCTGAATTTTTCTATGGACCTGTTTCACAAGGGCGTGTTTGGCCGTCTGGCGCAGGAACTGGGGCAGCGGGGACACCAGCTGCAGATACTGTCCACCGCGGCTTCGGAAAGAATAAAGACGCAGCCCGGCAGCAGTCAGCGGGGGAAACTGATCAAGGATGCCAGCTTCGTGCTGCAGCAGTACCCTGATGCGCCCATCCTGCTCACCAGTTCCACCATCGATGCCTATGGGCGAGCGGAGCTGCTGGAAGAGGGTGAATCGGTTCGGGAGAAGGAATTTCTGGCAGAGGTGCTGGGCAGGACGCGTTCGCCGGGTCAGGGTTTTGATACGGATCTGATGTTCTGGTTCAACGGCTGGGCCACCCTGTTCTCTGCGGTGCATGTCTGTCTGGGCAATGTCTATGAGGAAGGGGCGGAACAGGTGCTGGCGCGGCAGCGCAAGGATCCGCTCAGCAGGGCACTGGCTGATTTCGATTGCCGCCTGCTCGATTTCTATGCCGAGAAGAAAGATGACCTTGATGTCCTGGTGGCCAGTGCGACCGGGCCGCACCACCTGTTTCATCGGCTCACCGAAGATGCCGACATGCGCCTGCACATGACGCGGCGCTTGATTGCCTGACACGCTGGTCGCATAATCAGCGCCCTTTTCACTCCAGAGGACTGGCCCCCATGTGGTTTAGAAACCTGATCCTGTACCGCTTCACCCAGGCTTTCGACCTGGATGCCGAGACATTGGAAGAGAAACTGGCGCACAAGACCTTTCGCCCCCTGGGTGACATGGAACCGGCTTTTACCGGCTGGACGGAACCCCTGGGAAAAGAAGGCAGGCAACTGGTGCACACCGTTGGCAACTGCATGATGCTGTGCGCCCGCAAGGAAGAAAAGATACTGCCTGCCGCTGCGGTGCGGGAACTGGTGGAAGCCAGGGCGGGGGAGATCGAAGAGAAGGAAGGCAGGGAGGTGCGGGCCAGGGAGCGTCGCGAACTCAAGGAAACAGTGCTGCTGGAAATGATTCCCCGCGCTTTCAGCAAGAGCCATCGCCAGTATGCCTATATCGACAGCAGGAATGGCTGGCTGGTGGTGGACACGGCGACGGCCAGCCGGGCAGAAGCCTTCATCGACCTGCTGCGCGAGTGCCCGGGCACCTTGCCTGTGGTGCCGTTGCAGGTGGCAGAATCACCCGATGCCGTCATGACCGAATGGCTGAAAGAAGGTGGTGCGCCTGGGGCGATCCAGATCGGGGACGAGTGCGAGCTGCGCGACCTCATGGAAGACGGCGCCATCGTGCGGGTCCGCCGGGAAGACCTGTTCTCCGATGAAATCCGGGTACACCTGGAGGCGGGCAAGCGGGTGATGCGCCTGGCACTGACCTGGGAAGAGCGGGTCAGTTTCCTGCTCGATGAAAAATTTCAGCTCAAGCGCCTGCGTTTTCAGGATGCGGTGCTCGACGAGGCCGGTGATGTGGGTGCAGAAACAGCTGCCGAGCGCTTCGATGCGGACTTCGCCATCATGACGGGCGAGTTCTCCCGTTTCCTGCCGGAATTGATCACCTTGTTCGGTGGTGAGGAAAAAGACGGATTTTCCTGATCCTGTCTGTAGACGCCCCTCTCTCCTTTCGTGGGGAGAGGGCATCTACGGATAGGTCAACAAAGAAGCATCAACGCCCGTAGAGATCTTCCAGCCGCTCGATATCGTCTTCTCCGAGATAGGCGCCGGACTGTACCTCGATAATATCGAGAGGAATCTTGCCGGGATTTTCCAGCCGGTGCTGCTGGCCGATGGGAATGAAGGTGGACTGGTTCTCCGACAGCAGAAAGGTCCTGTCGCCGCAGGTGACCTTGGCCGTGCCTTTCACTACCACCCAGTGCTCGGCGCGGTGATGATGCATCTGCAGGGACAACTGTGCGCCTGGCGCCACGGTGATGCGCTTCACCTGGTAGCGTTCCGCCCGGTCGATGCCCTGGTAGCTGCCCCAGGGGCGGTGAACCAGTGCGTGAATGTCGATTTCCTTACGCTGTTCTTCGCTGAGCTGGTTGACCAGTTCCTTGACCTTCTGTACCTGGTCCCTGTGGGCAACCAGTACCACGTCGTGGGTATCGACCACCATGATGTCCTCGAGGCCTACCGTAGCCAGCAGGCGGCTGTCCGAGCGCAGGTAGCAGTTGCGCGAATCCTGGGCGAGGACATCGCCTGTGATCACGTTGCCGTCTTCGTCCTTGTCGCCGATCTCCCACAGGGCGGACCAGGAACCCACGTCGTTCCAGCCCACGTTCAGGGGAATCACGACGCCATTGTCCGTGTGCTCCATGACAGCATAGTCGATGGAGTCGGAAGGACAGGCGATGAAGGCCTGCTTTTCCAGGCGGATGAAATCCGCATCGGTTTCGGCCTGTTCATAGGCCTGTTTACTGGCTTCGAGAATAGCGGGAGCGAACTGCGCCAGTGCATCGAGATAGCGGGTAGCCCTGAACACGAACATGCCGCTGTTCCAGAAATAGTCGCCGGAAGCCAGGTATTCCCCGGCGGTGTCCCGGTCGGGCTTTTCCACGAAACGGCTGATTTTCATGGCGGGGGAATCCGCCGACAGCCTGTCACCGCTCTGGATGTAACCGTAGCCGGTTTCCGGCGCGCCGGGTACGATGCCGAAAGTCACCAGGTGTCCCTGCTGTGCCAGCTGTTCGGCCTCAGAGAGCGCGGCATGGAACGCGGCGAGGTCCTTGATCACGTGGTCCGCGGGAAGCACCAGTAGCACGGGGTCCTCTTCCGTGCTTTGTTCCAGGGCATGGAGGGCGGCGACGGCTGCTGCAGGCGCCGTGTTGCGGCCGACAGGCTCCAGGATGATGGCCGGATTGTCCGGGGAGCATGACTGCAGTTGGTGGGCGACAAAAAAACGGTGTTCTTCATTGCAGACCACGATGGGAGCTGTTGCGCCGGTATAGGCATTCAGCCGGTTGCAGGTTTCCTGCAGCATGCTGTCTTCAGACAGCAGTGGCCAGAATTGCTTGGGGTGGGTCTTGCGGGAAACGGGCCACAGCCGTGTACCCGAGCCGCCGGAAAGAATGACCGGAATCATGATGTCGTGTTCTGGATGCCAGTTTTGTCGAAGTGCCCGTAATGTACCACAGGCAGGATGTCAGTTTACAGGCGGCCGGATCTGATAGAGAGTACCAAGTGGATCGAGGTAGACAGGGGAAACCGGCAGATTTCCCTTCTTTCCCCAGCGCAGCGAACGGGTACTGGGGTCGTACTTGAGTCCAGGCACTGGATGCAGGATCAGTATGAAGCCACCTTTCTTCGCATACTCCGGCCTCGGATAACTGTCCACGTTGAATACATTGTGAGGCGCCAGAAACCAGGGCGTTTTGGCGCGGAAATAAGCGGTTCTGCTGTCGAGAACATAGATGAACTGCGGTGCTTCGGGAAGCACTTCCTTTTTGATGCGTTCGAAAAACCGGTAGTATTCGGCGTCCAGACCGGCCTGGTACTGTTCTGACAGTGATTTCCCTGCATAGGTATCATGGGTGAGCCACATCTGCTGATAGAGATTGAGCAGCCACCGGGTATCGAGCAGCACCCAGCCGGACAGCAGCACCGCAGCGACCTTCCGGGTGCTCAGGGACTGTCTTTTTCTCCACATGATGAGACTGTATATGAGCAGGGTCAGGAGCACCCAGCTGCCGGCAAGTACGACAGGAGACAGCTGTTTGTCAGAGGCTCCACCATAGATGAAATTGATGGAATGCTGTGACCAGACTTCAAATTCCAGCCAATCTGACAGTGTATTCAGCAGCGCTTGTGTCAGGGTGTCCGGAGTAAATGCAAAGGCCTGCAAATGCCAGGAGCGGCCGTCGCTTTCAGTGAAGATGAACCCATATTCGGAAATGGCCCCACCCCATCCTTCGGCCTGTTTCAGGTCGATATGGTCCAGCAGGTTTTCTTCCAGCGCCATGCTGTGCAGTTTGCCGGTGTCCGCAGATCGCCAGAAGAAAAGGGGCAGCGTATCGATCAGTTTGTCGGGTGTCAGCCGGAACCGCACATAACGGTAAGCAGCACTGCTTTTGAGCCCCTGAAGGTTGCTGATGATGGCTTTGCCGCCGGTGTACCCGTCGACGGTGAGCGCGCCTGGCTGCCGTTTCCCGCTGCCTTTGACAATGCTGAAGGCTTCCAGCGGTATCTGCAGGGATTGCCCGCTGAAGGCTGCCGGTGCTTCCCGGAGGTACACAACAGTCAGCGAGGCACAGATGATCACCAGCAGGGCAAGCAGCAGGGAGCTGGCCATGGGGAAACGGCGCAGATATTTCATGGCCCATCGTTCCCCGAAGTCTGGGATCGGGGGAAAACGGCCCGCCACTGGATCAGCAGCGCAAAGACCAGTGCCGGCAATACCTGCAACAGCAGACGCCCGAATGCCGTGCTGTCTTTGAGCCATATGCCTTTTTCCGAAAGAAAAAAGATGGTTGCTATGACCATGGACAGCAGCAGTACGAAGGAAAGCAGCGCACGTCTTACCTGCCTGCTTACCGGCAGAAACTGCAGCAGCAGCATTGTGCTCACGTAATAAAACAGGAGGTTCCAGCTACTGTTGGTGAACAGATTGTTGAGGACGGCCAGGGAGGCATCCTGTGGCTGCAGCCGTATGGTGCCGACACCGGGAAGGTAAAAATCTCCGTCGAGATAGCCAAGCCTGCCCAGGCCGGGCAGATCCACCAGGCTGAAACCACTGAAAACAGCCAGTATCATCGCCAGGATCAGGGCGGCCAGCAGTTTCAGCGGAAGCCCCTGGATCAGCGCAAACAGCAGGCCGGTCATCAGCCACAGGCTGCCTTCACGCTTGATGAAAAAGCCGAGCAGAAGAAACAGCAGGCCCGTGAACAGCTGTACACGGTCTTTGGACTGCGACCATTGCAGCAGAGAGACGAATCCCAGGCCGGCGAAACCGCTGAGCCAGATATCGGCATAGCCCGGCAGGGCCAGGTGCGCATCCAGCAAGGGAATGGAAATCAGCAGGTATCCCCCGGCAAGGGCCAGCAGGGCCGAATGCTTCAGGGATCTGGCCTGTCCGTACAAAGCGAGCACGAGCGCAAATCCGGCGAACAGGCCGGGCACGGCGGCAAGTCTGTCATCCCAGGTGCCTGTCGCCAGAGAGGGCCAGAGCTGAATCAGGGATACGGTGAGGGGGTAGTCATGGGCGGGAATGGTGTAGGTGTCTGCGGCAGTTGTGCCCAGCCAGGCAGCTGCATCCACAAAAGAAGACAGATCCTGATTCTGAAAACAGATCTTGGCCCGGTATGTCCAGGTTGTCCAGGCATCCCAGGGCAGCAGCGGCCGGTTCAAAGCATCGTAACCGGCAAACAGCAGGTGCACTGCGATCAGCAATGCCAGCTTTCTGCCGGAATCTTCCATAGCCGGCAGGCTGAAACGGATGGAAACCTTCCCGTATCCCGTTCTCTGCCATGCCAGCAGAAAACCCACGCAGGAGAGGAAGAGCAGCATGGCGGAGACGGCAGCAAAAGACAGTTGCCCGAACAGGAAATGCGCCAAAAACAGAAGGGAAGCGCAGAAGAAATTGCCGAGAAAAAAGCCGTATCCCAGGATGCGGGGAATATTGAAACCGGTCAGACGGGGGGAGAAGGATTCAAGCCACAGCAACCACAAGCTGCCGGCTATCCAGGGAAGCAGCAAGGCGAAAATCAGCATGGTAGTACTGATGCTCCGAGGCTAGTCGCCGGCAGGAGGATTTTTGCCGGGAATGCTGTCCTCGACACGCTTTTCGAGCATGGCCACGCGCTGCACCAGCCGTGTAAGTTTCACTTCGTTTCTGGAACGCTCGATATCCATGACAAGAATCTTCACCACCATGGCCACGAGGCCCAGCAGCAAGGGGATGACGGGAGGATAGCTGATGCCCATCATGCGACCGATCCAGTCCACGATCTGGGGAAAGACACCCAGCACAGCCATGACCAGTGCGACAGGCACCCACCACAGGGCATAGCGTGTGTGGAGATGATCTCTTCGTACCAGGTAGAAGATAAGACCGGCAGTCAGCAGACCAATGGTGGCGGATATCCAATTCGTGTGTGACATTGCTGGGTTGAAACCTTATCGGTGACTGACTGCTATTCTAGCAAGATGCGGGGCTATCTGTTGCTGCGCTTGCTGAACCCGAGGATGCTGGCCTGCACCATGTAATAGGCGACCATCAGCCAGGAACTGTAAACACGCGAATGCCCCGATACCCGGGGGCACATGTTTACCTGTATCTCATTGATTATAAGGTTGTTTCTTTTCAGGTGAGCGAGTACGCCAATGTCCTGGTATTCCAGCAGTGTTGCATCTTTCCCGGACAGAAGTTCCAGAGCTGTTCTGTTGTAAGCACGAAAACCGGAAGTGATGTCATCCATGCTCAGCCCGGAAATCCATTTCAGAAATACCCAGGCGATCTTGCGCATGCGCGAGCCCCGACGGGTGCAGGCTCCGATGCTGACATCGGCCTGTCCCTCGTAGACGGGGGCAAACAGCCTGCCCAGGTCGGCCGCTTCATGCTGGCCATCGGCATCCATGGTGATGACAAATCTGTATCCCTGCTGCAGTGCAAAGCGCATGCCTGTCTGTACGGCCCCCCACGCGCCCAGCTGTACGGACAGCGAGAGCACCGTGGCACCTGCCTTTCTGGCCACTTCCGCGGTATCGTCGCTGCTGGCGTCATCGATGACGACGATATGGCAGTCCGTGCGGTTGGACACCTCGCTGATCACCGCAGCCACCGATTGTGCTTCGTCGTGAGCGGGGATCAGGATGATTGCGGAATCAAACATGGCTTCCTTTCGTAGACGGCTGCAGTTCAGGCGGATGGTGTCGACAGAATATCGTTATATAAATCAGAAACTTGTTTTTCAACAACTTCTATTCTGAACATTGTATCAAAGCGTTTTCCGGCACGTAGGCCCATTTCCCTGCGTTCCGTTTCGTGCCGGGCCAGGTATTCCATTGTCCCTGCCAATGCAGGAATATCTGCAGGGGGAACGACCAGGCCTGTTTCGTGATTTCTGATCACCCAGCTCATACCCGAACCTTTGACACCGGTTACCAGAGCGGGCTTGCCTGCCTGTGCCGCTTCGAGCAATACCATACCGAAGGCTTCGGGTCGTTCAATGGAGGGTAGACAGAGGCAATCACAAGTGGACAGCCACTCGAAAAGCTGTTCATCCGTTTGTTTCCCAACGAGTTTCACCTTTTCTCCCAGTCTGTGGCTGTCTATCAGGCGTTGCAATTCACGGCGCTTTTCGCCATCTCCAACCAGAACGACCTGGATGTTTTCGACATGTGCTGCTGCGCGTATCAGGTATTCAAAGCCTTTATAATAGGTAAGGCGGCCGACAGCCAGCACTCTGAGGACCTTAGGGTGCCAGAGGCTTGGTTTGTCTGCAGGCGGGGATAAATCTCTTTGCGCCAGGCCAAGGGGA
>DRLF01000273.1 GCA_011051425.1 Thiolapillus brandeum
AGAGTGATCTCAAGGCGGGCATCCTGAAATGCATTGGCAAGCCGGTACGGGCAGGAAGAGGCGAGTTGCAGGAGAACCCCAGGGCACGCAGCGCCATCATGCGTATCGCTGAAAAGCGGGCATGAAACGTTCGCAGTTGTGGATGTTGCTGGTGCTGGCAGTCGTGGTCCTGGGTTCCGCTATTGCGGTCGTGCATGCCAAGTACCGCTCGCGGGTGCTGTTTGGCGAGCTCAAGGCGCTGGATGCACAGGTGGATGAAGTGGCTATCGAATGGGAGCGCCTGCTCATCGAGCATGGTACATGGGGAACCCCGGCGCATATCGAGGCCAGTGCGAGAAAGAAACTGAAAATGCGTATGCCCAGGGCAGACGAAGTCATCATTATCAAAGGACATCATGGCAGCTAGACGGGAAAAGCGGGCAAAGATGCACAAGCGGGCGGAAGCGCTGCCCAAGGCCTATGTGGGCCGGCGTCGTGTCGTGCTCACGATTCTCATGATTGCGGTGAGCGGCCTGATCTGGCGGGCGGTGGATCAGCAGGTGTTCGAGCGGGATTTCCTGCAGTCTGAAGGTGATCACCGCTATCTGGATCGGGTGGCGGTGCCTGCCCATCGTGGTGCGATTACGGATCGCAACGGCGTGGTGCTGGCCATGAGCACACCGGTGGATTCCATTGCGGCCAACCCCCGCCTGCTGCGCCCCGATGCGGACACCCTGCAGCCCCTGGCCAAGGCGCTGGATATCGGTCTGGATGATCTGCGCCGGCGTCTGGCGAGGTACAGCCACAAGCATTTCGTTTATCTGAAGCGCCGCCTGCCTCCCGAAGAGGCCCAAGCGGTAATGGCAGTAGCCAAGAAGCATCATATCCTCGGGTTGCAGACGACCCGGGAATACCGGCGTTACTATCCGGATGGTGAGATCTTTGCACACGTCATCGGTTTTACCAATCTCGATGATTTGGGGCAGGAAGGCCTGGAATTTGCTTTCAACGAGCAGCTGGCCGGCAAGCCCGGCCTGAAAAGGGTGTTGCGCGACGGACGCCGCCAGGTAGTGGCGGATGTCGAGAGCCTGCGCATGCCGCAGCCGGGCAAGAATCTTGCGCTGAGTCTCGATCAGCGTCTGCAGTATATCGCGTACCGCGAACTCAAGGCGGCCATCAAGAAGCACAACGCCATCTCGGGCTCGGTGGTGATGCTGGACGTGAGGACGGGAGAAGTGCTGGCCATGGTCAACCAGCCGGGTTTCAACCCCAACAGCAGTCGCAGCACGCGGGGCGGACGCTTGCGCAATCGCGCGGTTACCGATGTGTTCGAGCCGGGTTCCACCATGAAACCCCTCACGGTGGCGGCAGGGCTGGACCTGGGAGTGATCAAGGCGGATACGCGTATCGACACCAATCCCGGTTTCTTCAAGCTCGGTCGCTTCAGGGTCCGCGATCATGAAAATCTGGGTGTGGTGGATATCGAAACCATTATCAAGAAGTCCAGCAATGTCGGGGCAGGCAAGATCGCCCTGTCCCTGCCCAGGGAAAAATTCCGGGAATATCTGGTGGCCATGGGGCTGGGCAAGAGCACCGGTTCTGGCTACCCGGGAGAGGCCAGCGGACAATTACGCCCTGCGGCCAACTGGGCGAAGATCGACCAGGCTACCCTTTCCTACGGTTATGGCATTTCAGTATCTGTGCTGCAACTGGCCCAGGCTTATGCGGTCATCGCAGCTGATGGCATACGCCGTCCTGTCAGCCTGTTGCGCCGCGATGAAGTTCCCCAGGGCACACGGGTGCTGAGCCGCAAGACTGCAATGGAAGTGCGTCACATGATGGAATCGGTCGTGGCGCCGGGAGGTACAGCCACCCGGGCTGCAGTGGCAGGTTACCGGGTGGCGGGCAAGACGGGTACAGTCAAGAAGGCCGGCAAGGGGGGGTATACCCAGCGCAAATACCTTTCCCTGTTCGTCGGCATGGCGCCGGCGAGCAATCCGCGGCTGGTGGTTGCCGTGATGATCAATGAGCCCAGGGGCAAGCAGTACTACGGCGGGCTGGTGGCGGCGCCGGTGTTCTCCGCAGTCATGGATGATGCATTGAGATTGCTGAATGTGGCGCCGGATGCACTGGCTCACGACCGGACTGTGCGTCTCGCGCATACAGGAGGGCAGCCGTGATGGCCGGCGCTCAACAGCAAGATACCGGCTGGCTGGCCGGTGACCTGCTTTCCTTTCTCGAACTGCCCGGCGGTGCGTGGAAACAGGTACCGGTGGCTGGCCTGAGTATGGACAGCCGCGGGATTGCAAAGGACCATCTGTTTCTGGCTGTCGCCGGCAGTCAGGGGCATGGTCTGGAGCACCTGCAGCAGGCGCTGGATCAGGGGGCTTCACTGGTGTTGGCGGAGGCTTCTTCAGGATGGCCTCAGGAACGCATCTGCCGGCTGAAGCATAACGTGCCCATCGTGGTAATGGACGGCCTGCGCCCGGTGCTCAGTGAGATTGCCGCGAGATTTTATGACCATCCCGCGCAGGACATGCGCATGGCAGGCATCACGGGTACCAACGGAAAAACAAGCGTGAGCCTGTTCCTGGCGCAGTCGTTGCCGGAAGAATGGCGCTGCGCGGTAACCGGTACGACGGGCAACGGTTTTCCGGGTGACCTGCAGCCGGCAACGCATACAACGCCCGATGCGGTGGAGGCCCAGCGTCTGCTTGCCGGCCTGAAGGCGGCGGGTGCAAGGGCGGTGGCCATGGAGGTGTCATCTCATGCGCTGCACCAGTACCGGCTGGCGGCGGTGCCTTTCCACACTGCCGTGTTCACGAATCTGAGCAGGGACCATCTGGATTACCATGGTTCAATGCAAGCCTATGCGGCCGCAAAACGCCGCCTGTTCGAAGCTGACTCGCTGCAAATGGCAGTGATCAACACGGCTGACGAGGCCGGCGCCGAACTCCTGCGGCAGCTGCGGGGCAGGGTAGCTATCATCGCCTGCCACCGGGGAGGTGCGACCCTGGGAGCGGACGAGTTCGTCTGCATCGAAATGCTGGAGC
>DRLF01000274.1 GCA_011051425.1 Thiolapillus brandeum
CTCTTTGCCCCTGGCCTCACAGGAAGGTTCCAGGCCATCAGGCGCCGGATCGAGCATGCCCAGACAACCGGGAAAACGGATTTTTCCCAGCAGGGTATGGTTTTCATCTTCAGGGCGACGCAGATAGATATCCCCGTAGGTGAAGATACTGCCGCCCCAGATGTCTGCCGGATCGGGTTCGGCATGACGGCGGATCTTGCGCAGCGCGGGCAGCCAGATGGCGAAACTCAGGGGGCGCTTCCGGTCCCTGTAGATGTCCACCAGGATACCGGTGCTGCGCAGCTTGCCGGAACGGAAGATCACCAGGTCCCGGGCTCGGATGTCACCCTTGTCGTAGACATTGTTCAGGTGCCGTTCGAGACGGTAGCGCTGCGCCTTGCCGCCCGCAGGCAGGTTGATGAGCTCCATGGGCTTGCGCTTGCTGCCGTAGCTGATGTTGTCCACGGCAAAGAAATGGTTCACGAAATAGACTTCCCCGGCAATCTGCCGGGCACGCTCACCGGGCGTGGCTGCCGTAACGGTCACCGGCAACAGCAGGAACAGCAGCAGGCGGATTTCAGCGCCTGCCGGCATACTTGTGCTCCGCCATGGCTTCCAGCCGTCGCCACACGGCACGCACCTCATCATCCAGACCCGGCTTCCCCATGTAGCACAGCAGAAAACGCAGCCGGTCGGTGCGGCTGATGCGCGCGGTACGACGGTTGAAGCTGTCCAGGTCTCGCAGCATGGCCTGACGGCGGGTAAGGCGCGCACGCATCTTTTCCAGATCGATGAGGCAGGCCGCGCCGGTCTGCTCCTGAATGAACATGTGCTTGGCGTGCATGGCGTTGTGGGCGAGACGCAGCTTATGCAGCTTGCTCAGGACAGCCGCGGTCCGGGGTATGACCTTGCTGCGCTGTTCGCGGTGTTTCCCCCAATCATCCCGATACCAGCGCTCGATGAGCACATCCAGAGGCAAGTAGTCCTTCAGTTCCCGGGTGGCCAGTATCACCTGCCAGCCTTTGGGCGATTTCCGTTCGGCATAATAGACCATGTGGGGCGCGGCGATACCCCGGCTGTTCAGCAGGCGCAGGTTGCGCGCCTCGCTGCGAAAGGTCGGTTCCCTGGATATGGGATGCCGCCAGGTCTTGCGTGTGTGGTTCTCCTGGCGCTTGAGGAAAACTGTCTCTTCACTCCCGTCAGGCGATGGCAGCATGATACGCGAAACGCCGCTCCAGCCGCCACGGCGCTGGTTTGGCGGTTCGAACCAGTCTGCCTGCAGGTTCCAGAGCGCATCGAAGCTGCCCAGGCCGTTGTGCTCGAAAATGGCCTGCCAGCCTTTTTCAACAAAGCTATTCATCGGGTATTCCCTTTTCTTTCAGGGCCATGGCCCGTTTTTCCACGGCGCGTAAAAATTCGCCCTGCTGCTCGAATATGCTGCGCAGGGGCTGATCATGATACACCCGCAGAAAGCGCCAGAGATCGCGCCGCGTCAGGCCGGTCTCCATGGCGGAAAAGTACAGGCTGCCCACGTCCTTGACCCTCCAGCGGCGGGGCACACGGCGGCGCAACTGCACCCGGTGCAGGTCGATGAGATGCAGATGCAGCGTTTCTTCCGCGCCATCCCAGGGCTGCCGAAGCAGAAAATGGCAGATGTAAAGATCCCGATGGTTGATTCCGTTCCGGTGAAGACGGCGGGTCATGGCGGCAACACGCGCTATCAGGCGCTGCTTTTCGGCAAAGGCCGGTGGTCTGCCTGCCCAGTCTGCACAATAGTCCTCCAGGCTAATGCTGTTCTCCAGCTCACGGGTCACTACGAAGGAGCGCTGTGTCGCGGGATTCCAGCCTTCCTTCCCATAGGCCGCCAGGCGCATGGTTTCCACGCCCAGTTCCCCGAGACGCTGTATGGCCCGCCATTCGTTGGCCGCCCCGATGACGGGCAGCCGCAGGCTCAGCAGGTTCTTCAGGATCTCCTTCCAGCCCACACCCCAGTGCAGCTTCAGAAAATAGCCCTTCCCGTCCACTTCGAAACGCAATGTGCGGCGGTTGGCGCCCTCGGGGTTGCGGTATTCCTCGCCCTCCACGGCGAAGGCATCGTCCACCTTTGTCCAGGGACGCTCGAGCCTGTCAGAGAATGTCTTGGATAACCAGATCATGAATCGAGAATCAGATCCGCGGCATATTCGGTCATGCTGTACAGGTCATGGCTGCGGCCATAGCGGATGCCGTTTTCCCTCCAGTCCGCCCTGCGCCCGGAGGTCAGCATCTCCACCAGGCTGCGGTTCAGCACATCCTGCGAGAAAGGCTCTGGCACCACGATGCCGGCATCTGCCTCTTTCACATAATAAGCGTAACCGCACACGTCAGTCACGAGCGTCGGCAGGCCGGCGATGATGGCTTCCAGGATCACCATGCCGGAGTTTTCATAGTAAGCCGGGTGCAGCAGCAGGTCGCCGCCCTGCAGGAAACGGGGAATATCATCCCGTCCGCGCAGTATCTGGAAACGCTCCGCCACGCCCTGCTGCCTTGCCAGCCGGTTGAAAGGTTCACCGTTGTCACTGCCGATGGCGATCATGCGGGTCTTGAGCCGCAAGTCTTCCGGCAGGGAGGCGAACGCCAGAATGGAGCGGTCCAGTCCCTTGGTGCGGAAACCCGAACCGATGCAGAGTATGAGGTGCTCGTCATCGGCTACCCGGAATTCCCGGCGCAGGTCACTGCGCATTTCGGGCGCGTCACTACCCGCCATGCGGCTCATATCGATGCCGGGAGGCAACATGTGCAGGCGCGCCTCCTGGGTGTCGTAGTATTTCTTGTAGATCAGGTGCTGTCGTGGCGAAATGAGCAGAATTTCGGTCCTGCTGTCACGACCGAAGACAGCTTCCTCGTAGGAGAGGAAATGGCGATAGCGCGGCAGACTGCGTACCAGGACATTTCGTTCCCGGTACAGCTTGTCCTTGAGGCAGGGATCCGCCGCATAATAGAAGTCCAGGCCGGGCATCTTGTTGAATCCCACCACGCGATCGATACCCTGTTCTTCGAACAGCGGCGCCAGGCTTTGCTGGAAAACACGGTATTTCTCATGATTGCTCCAGCGCTTCACCGGCAGTACGTGCACTGCCATGCCCTCGGGGCGTTCCCCCTCCCAGCTGAGGGTGTAGATATGAATCTCATGGCCCCGCGACTGGCAGGTGCCGGCAATCTGCAGCATGTCCCGCTGCAGGCCGCCGAAGGGAAAATACTT
Organism: Thiolapillus brandeum; assembly: GCA_011051425.1. Lineage (GTDB taxonomy): Bacteria > Pseudomonadota > Gammaproteobacteria > Chromatiales > Chromatiaceae > Thiolapillus > Thiolapillus brandeum_A. Next base: position 3,221 of record DRLF01000274.1, read on the forward strand.
GAACAGGACGAAAGCGAGTTTCATGCGGGCGTCATCTGTTTCTGCAGCGCAGTCCATACCAGCACCGGCGGCAGGGTCTGAAAACAGGCGGGCTGCACCGGGCTTTCCTCCGGGTAACTGCACTCACGCCGCAGGCAGGGCGCGCAGGGAAAGTCCACCACCAGGTTCTGCTGATGCTTCCCCATTGCCCCGGTCAGACTTTCTTCCGTCGGCCCATACAGGGTCACCGCAGGCGTGTTCAGGGCTGCAGCGAGATGGGCCAGCCCGGTGTCCACGCCCACCACCCCCGAGGTACGCTCGAGCTGATCCTTGAGGCCATTCAGGTCCATGCGCGGCATCAGCTCACCGGCGCCCGCCCGGCTGATGATCTCCTCCGCCCGCAAGCGTTCTTCGGGCTCATACCAGGGAAACAGTACCCGGTAACCCGCCTGGGTCGCGAGCCCGGTCAGCTCCCGCCACCAGGGCAGGGGCCAGTGCTTGCTGGGCCAGGTGGTGCTGTGCAGGAAGACCAGTGATCTTTCCCGTTCGCCCCGTGCCGTCTGCAGGCCGGATTCTGCTGGTGTCGCGGGCAGGGGGTACTCCAGGGCCAGGGCGAACAGCCGGCGGATACGCTCGACAGCATGGAGCTGCCGTGAGACGGCATGGCGCTGCTGGTAGAAAAAACTGGCCAGGGGTTCACGCAGGGAATGGCGGTCATAACCGGCCACCGGTCCCCTGGCCAGACGCGCCGGCAGGGCGCTCTTCAGCAGTCCCTGCGCATCGATGACCAGGTCATACTCGTCCTGCCTCAATGTATCGCGAAACTGCCGGATCTGACCTTTCTTCCAGGCGGCCCGCCAGTTGCGGCGCCAGCGGCGCAGGCCGATGGGAAGGGTTTTGCTCACTGCCGGGTGCCACCCGGGTACCTGCACGAAAGCCTCTTCCACGAGCCAGTGAAATTCGGTACCCGGCAAGGCGGCAACAGCATCGTTTATCGCGGGGAAGGTATGGATCAGGTCACCCAGGGAGGAGGTTTTTACGATCAGAACCCGCATTCAGCCGATCAACTTTCTTTCCTGCAGATACCCGAGTACGCGGTCGATGCTTTCGTCCAGGCTTTCCGTGTCCGTATGCACCCTTACCTCAGGTGTTTCGGGTGCTTCGTAAGGCGAAGAGATACCGGTATAGTTGGGAATCAGCCCCGCCCTGGCCTTGGCATACAGGCCCTTCACGTCCCGCTGCTCACAGGTTTCCAGGCTGCAGTCGCAGTAGACCTCGATGAATTCGCCATCACTGAACAGCCCGCGTACCCGCTCACGCTCTTCCCGGAAGGGCGAGATGAAGGCCGTCATGGCGATCACACCGGCCTCCACGAACAGGCGCGTCATTTCCCCGATACGGCGGATGTTTTCCTTGCGGTCTTCCTCGCCGAAGCCCAGGTCGGAACACAGGCCATGGCGCACGTTGTCGCCGTCGAACACGAAGGTGCGGCAGTTCATCTGGTGCAGACGTTCTTCAACGGCATGGGCCAGAGTGGATTTCCCCGAACCGGAAAGCCCGGTAAACCACAGCACAAAGCTCTGGTGGCCGTTGAGTTTCTGGCGCCGTTCCCGGGTCACCGTGGCATTGTGCCAGACGACGTTTTCTGTTTTATCGTTCACTTTTTCCTGCTACTTTTTCCAGGGAGGCCTGCACCTGGTCGGTTGAAATATCCTGCAGACAGCGCAAGTGTCCCAGGGGACACTCCCGCTCGAAGCAGGGACTGCATTCCAGCCCCAGGCTCAGCACTTCATGCCGGGCATTGAGGGGTGGTGTGAAACCCGGGTCAGACGAGCCGTAGACCGCAACCAGCGGCCGTTCCAGTGCTGCGGCCACATGCATCAGACCGGAGTCGTTGCTCACCACCGCATCTGCCAGGGACAAAAGATCCACGGCCTGCGCCAGAGAGGTTCTGCCAGCCAGGTTCTCACAACCGTCGCCGGCCACGGCTGCGATATTGTCGCACACCGCACGATCTTTATCCGATCCGAACAGCCAGACCTGCCAGCCTTTTTCGACATAACGCCGGGCAAGGTCGGCATAGTGGGCTTCCGGCCAGCGCTTCGCATCACCGTATTCCGCGCCGGGACAGAGGGCGAGCACAGGCCGGTTCACGGGCTTCTCCAGCCCCAGGGCTTTGAGCGCGGCCTGCACATCGGCAGGATCGACTTCCAGCCGCGGCGGCAGAATCTCGGGTATTTCTGTCAGTTGCGGTGCTTCTGCCAGCGCGACAAAGCGTTGCACCGTCATGGTCAGGAAGGATTTGTCCAGCCTGCGGATATCGTTGAGCAGGCCGTAACGCATTTCCCCCAGCCAGCCGGTGCGCAAAGGAATACGTGCCGCCCAGGGGACGATGGCGGATTTCCAGGAATTCGGCAGGAGGATGGCCTGCCGGTAACGCCCGCGCAGAGAACGCCCCAGCTGCCAGCGCCGGCCCAGTTCCAGCCGGCCATGGCCCAGGGGCATTTCCAGGCCTGCTCTCACTTCGGGCATGCGTTCCAGCAGGGGCAGGCTCCAGCCGGGCGCCAGAACATCGATGGCGGTATCCGGCGCCTTCGCCTTGAGCGCCCGGAACAGGCTCTGGGCCATGACCATGTCCCCCACCCAGGAAGGACCCACGACCAGTATGGCGGAAGTCAATGCCGCAGCCTGAGTCCGCAGCGTCAGTCGGTGAGGATGTAGCGGGTGCCGCAATAGGGGCACACCGCTTCGCCGGTCTTCTCGATGGGCAGATAGACCCGGGGATGCAGGTTCCAGATCTCCTCTTCCGGCAGGGGACAGCTCAGGGGCAATTGCTCCCGGCTCACCCGGACTTCCCGCTGTTGGGTCTTGTGTGCGGCTTCGGTGCTCATGATCCTTCTCCGTTCACGTAGGTCAGCCAGCCGTGGTGTACCGGCGAGCGCCCATGTACGACATCGAAATATTTCTTCTGCAGGTGCTCGGTGATGGGGCCGCGTCCGCCGTTGCCGATCGTGCGGTTGTCCACTTCGCGTATGGGCGTCACTTCCGCCGCCGAGCCGGTGAAGAAGGCTTCGTCGGCGATATAGACTTCGTCGCGGGTGATGCGCTTTTCCACCACCTTCATGTCCGCTTCTTCCGCGAGCTGTATGATGGTGCGGCGGGTGATGCCGTCCAGGGCGGACGTCAGGTCCGGCGTGTAGAGCACCCCATCACGCACGATGAAGATGTTCTCGCCCGAACCTTCCATGACGAAACCCTGGGTGTCCAGCAGCAGCGCTTCGTCATAGCCGTTGTCCAGGGCCTCCTGCAGCGCCAGCATGGAGTTGATGTAGTTGCCATTGGCCTTGGCCCGGCACATGGTGATGTTCACATGATGGCGGGTAAAGGACGATACGCGGATGCGGATACCTTTCTCCATGGCCTCCTCGCCCAGGTAGGCGCC
>DRLF01000275.1 GCA_011051425.1 Thiolapillus brandeum
AAATGGCGCCAATCGATGAAAGATTGATTGAAGCGATCCTGTGATTTTTCACGGGCATAGGCATAAAAAATGGAACCATTCCACCCGCAATAATGATAGGATCATTGGAGCAAAAAAAGCGATGCCCGCGAGGCTAGGGGAAAAGAAAGAAAGTGACAGAACCGTCCTGCAAGCTGCTGTTGATTGATACCAGTCCGTCAGATGCAGAGCTTGCTGACAAGCTGCTTTCCCAGGCTTTTCCCAACTGCGAGCTGACTCTCGTTTCCGATGCGGTTGCTTTTGCCGAGCAACTGGCCAATGGCGGCTTTTCTGCTGTCATTTCCGAGCAGGCGCTGGGGTGGGCGTCCGGCATGGATGTACTCGCCACGTTTTCCAGGCGCCACCCGCTTACAGCAACCATCCTGTTTTCAGAAACACTGCCGCCTGAAGCTTGCCGCCTCGAGCATGGCAACCGGCTGTTTGCCTGCCTGACAAAAAACAGCGCCGGCTTTCTGCAGCTTACCGATACAGTCGCATCCCTGTTGCGGGCAATCAGGGAAGATCAGCACGTGTATGGTTTCTGGCGTCAGACACTTGGCAATATGAGCGATCCTGCGTTGACGGTCACTGCCGATGGCCAGGTGGAGGAAGCCAATTTTGCGGCTGCAGGGGTGCTTGGATACCAGGATGCCGCAGAGCTGCGGGGACTTGGGTTAGAGGCTTTGTTTGACCTTGATGCCGGCAGGCTGACGGAAGCTGGGCTGAAGAGACAGCTTCAGGCAATGGCAAAAGGCGCAGCCGATCCGCTGGATATTCAGGTGACACCATTGAAAGGAGCATCCGCTGCCGCGCAGGGCCGCTTGACTGTCTGGCCGCTTCCCGGTGATGCAGCGCGGCTGGCGGCAATTTATCGCCCACAGGCCGGCAAACAGGCGCCCGCCGATCCGGATGGTGAATATCAGCAACTGCTGTATGCGGTTTCCCATGATCTGCAGGAGCCGCTGCAACTGGTTTCCCGTTACGCAGACCTGTTGCAGGAGGATTATGGCGCCGCCCTGGAGAAAGACGGCAGGTTTATCGTCAGGAATCTGGCAAGCAATGCCCGGCTGACGCAGTCCATGCTCGATGATTTGCTCGAATATTCCCGCCTTGGCCGCCTCGAACCTGTTCTTGTGGAAGTGGATCTGAATGAAATCGTTGATGATGTGAAGGCATTGTATGCACACAAGCTGCAGGAACTGAACGGAAAGATAAAGAAAGCCGATTTGCCCACGGTGATGGCTGACCGGGGCCAGATGGTACGCCTGTTCCAGAATCTGATTGGCAATGCCATCAAGTTTCACGGCAGGAAGAAGCTGGTTGTCAGCGTTACGGCGGCATACAAGGACGGTTACTGGGAAGTGATGGTCGAAGACAACGGTATCGGTATAGACAGGGATCAGTACCGGAATGTGTTCACCATGTTCAAGCGGCTGCATACGGAGGAAAATATTCCCGGTAACGGTATGGGGCTGGCGCTCTGTGAACGCATCGTGACAGCACATGGTGGCCGCATCTGGGTTAGTGCCAGGGAAGGTGAAAAGGAAGGGGTGATTTTTCATTTTTCATTGCCCGCGGACACACTGGTTGCCGCAGGCAAAAGGCATGTCCAGAAAGGGGAGGTAATTCATGAATGACCTGGCATTGCGGGTGCTGCTGGTGGAAGACACGCCATCGGAAGCGGACCTGACACGCTTCTATCTGTCCCGGATCAGCTCAACACGTTATGACATGGTACATGTTCCTACCCTGAATCAGGCAGTGGACAGCCTTTACAACAATGACCTGCCGGACATTATTCTGCTCGATCTGCATCTGCCGGACTGCGAAGGCCTGGGCGGTTTCGAGCGTCTGCATTCGCTGGCTCCGGATGTACCTGTGATCATTCTGACCAACTTCATGGATGATGAACTGGCGACAAGGGCTGTGCGCGAAGGTGCGCAGGATTACCTGATTAAGAAGGAAGTGGACACGGCTTTGCTGAACAAATCCATCCGCTATGCCATCGAGAGACAGAAATCCGATGCCGCGCTCAGGGAAAGCGAGGAACGCTATGCTCTGGCGGTGGCAGGTGCCAGCGAGGGCATCTGGGACTGGAACATCAGGACGGGTGAGGCTTATTTTTCCCCCCGCTGGCAGGATCTCGTCGGTGTTTTTCAGGAAAACGTGACTGCACACATCGATCAGTGGTTCGACCGTGTACATCCGGACGACCTTCCACCCCTGCAGGCCGCATTGCAGGCACATTTCAGGGATGTGCAGACACATTTTGAATATGAGCACAGGATCATGCACGAAGAAGGCGAATATCGCTGGATGCTGGTGCGTGGCCAGGCAATTTGTGATGCCAGGGAAAAATGCTACCGCATGGCCGGTTCCATGGCCGATATCACCGAGCGCAGGCGAGCCGAACAGCAGTTGCTCCATGACGCACTGCATGACGGCCTCACGGATTTGCCCAACCGCTCCCTGTTCATGGACAGGCTGGATCAGGCCATACGCCAGCATCAGCGTGACGGCAGCAAGCAGTATGCAGTGCTGTATTTCGATATCGACCGATTCAAGAACGTCAACGACAGCCTCGGCCATTCGGTGGGAGACCGCCTGTTAGTGGGTATTGCCCGCCGCCTCGAAACCATACTGCGTCCCAGTGATACGCTGGCGCGCCTTTCCGGTGACGAGTTTGCCGTATTGCTGACCCAGGTGGGTTCCACGGAATGCGCGCTATCGGTCGTGCAGCGTATTCACCAGTTGCTGCGCAGGAAATTCAAGGTGCAGGGCAATGTGATCTACCCCAGTGTCAGTATCGGTATCGCCATGGCTTCAGATCAGTATGACAGCCCGGAGCAGGTACTGAGGGACGCCGACCTCGCCATGTATCGCGCCAAGTCACTGGATGAACCGGGCGATGCCGTGGTGTTTGATGCGCACATGCACGCCACTGCCGTGCAGCGTCTGCGTCTGGAAACGGATATGCGCCGTGCCATTGATCGCGGAGAATTTGTCATTCACTACCAGCCCATCGTTTCCCTGCAGACAGGGCAGGTGCTTTCCTTCGAGGCCCTGCTGCGCTGGCAGCATCCCCAGCGCGGGCTGGTGAGTCCCAATGAATTTATCGGCGTGGCTGAAGAAACAGGCATGATCTCCGAATTGAGCTGGTGGATTCTCAGGACGGCGGCGACGCAGACACGGCGCTGGCAGAAGCTCATCCCAGGCAATGCCGACTTGGGCATCAGCGTCAATGTTACCGGTGCTTTGTTCCGCAATGAAAACATGGCTGATGACCTGCTGTCGCTGCTGGAGGAATGTGACCTGCAGCCGGGATACATGCACCTGGAGATCACCGAGCGCTCATTCATGGACCATCAGGATGCGGTGCTCGCGGAGCTGGACAAGCTCAAGTCTGCAGGTGTGCAGTTGCATGTTGATGATTTTGGTACCGGCTACTCTTCGCTTTCCTATCTCAAGCGCTATTCCTATGACACGCTGAAGATCGACCGCTCGTTTATTCGTGATGTGACCAGTATGGGAGATGCCAGTGCCATCGTTCAGGCCATCGTTTCGCTGGGGCAGGATCTCAAGATGAACATCGTTGCAGAAGGTGTGGAGAACGCCGAGCAGGTCCAGTTGCTGCGCAAGATGGATTGCCCTGAAGCGCAAGGCTACTGGTTTTCGCGACCCTTGACCAGGGAAAAGGCTCATCAGGTCCTGAGCCAGCCTCTTAAGCTGAATTAGTACCGTGATACACCGACCATGCATCAGCGAAACCTGCCGGAGCTTTTATGCCGGTTCTTCCCGTCAGGAGTCCTGTTGCCATGAGTAAAAAATCCAGACAGAAGGAGAAAAGCAGGCTCGACCGGCTGGCGGGCCAGAACCTGACGTTGAAGAAGAAGCAGGAAGCCCTGCAGAAGCAATGCAAAAAGCTGCGCAAGAAGCAAAAAACGCTGTCCGCCGGTTATCAGTCTGTCGGGGAGAAGGCAAAAGATCTGCATGCCGCGCTTTCCGAACTGCAGCAGGAAAACAGGCGGCTTGCCGAACGCATGGTGCAGGAAGACCGTCGCAGCAGGAAAATCCGCGGTCGCCTCGACCGTCTCAAATCACGCCAGGGGGCGGACAGGAAAAAAGTCAGCACCCTCAGCCAGCACCTCGATCAGCAGGAGCAGCTTGCGAGCGCCCTGTCTGAACGTCTTGAGGACGTGGAGCAGTTGACATTGCAGGGCGACCTGCTGCGGGAACAACTCGAATACCTGCATGCCGACAAGGCGGAGCTGGATGCCCAGATCAGCAGTTTGATCACTCATATCATCGGACTCGAAGACGGCCAGGAGGGTTTTGCTGCGCACATCGGTAAACTGTCCGGCGCGCTCGACGAGGTGTTGCGCCGTGCCGAGGAACAGCTGGAACAGTACCGGGCGCTGGAAGAGCGGCTGGGAGATCTGAATCAGGGCAACAGGGAGCTGCAGCGGCAGACAGATCAGCAGAAAACCCAGGCTGCCGATTTGAAAGAGCGCCTTTCTGCAGTGGAGCAGCGGCTGGCCAGTCAGATTGTGGCTGTCGAAGACAAGCTGCAGCATCTGGAGACAGAATACGACCGTCTGTTGCAGGAAGAGCTGACTCAGCATCAGGGGCAGATTCAGGGGCTGCTGCAGAAAGCAGATGCAATCGATCAGACCGCGCGAACGGGAGCCGACCTTGCCCGGAGTTTGCACGAAGGCTATGGCAGCTTGCAGGAGCGGCTGGCTGCAACGGAAGAATACCCGTCCAGGTGGAACGCCGAGCTGGAAAAACGGCTGGCGCAACTGGATGCGCACTACCGGCAGCTGCTGGAGGAGAGCAGAAAACAGCAGCGCAAGATGATGGATGGCCTGATCGAAAACCTCAACCGGGCTGAAACCGGGCTTACACAAAAAGTCGATTTGCAAAAAGGGCAGATTGCAAAGCTGGCGCAGAATGCGAGGAAGCTGGACGAGGTGACGGTCAGGACGGCAGAAACCAGTCAGTCATTGCAAAAACACATGCTCGGTTTTCGCGACATACTGGTATCGGCGGTCAAACGTCTGGCAAGGAACGATGCCGTACTGAACAGGGATCTGCGCAAGCGTGATCTTGAATATCAGTATCTCGCCGGCAGGCATGATCGCCTGGTAAAAAGCCTGATGGCTGCCGGGGCGCTGATTCTGCTGCTTGGCGGTGTCGGTTTGTGGCTGCTGTATGACCGGCTGGCATCGTATCCTGATGCAGGTGCCGGGCAGGAGACCATCGTGGCGGAACAGGTGCTGCCGGTTCCGAATGAGCAGGTAGAGAAGAATGCCAATCGCATTGCGCTGTTCGAAAAAACCTATGACGAAACGAGACAGCAGCTGGAGCAGACACGGAAGCAGCTGGAAGCGCTTGCTGCCTGGCAGGAACAGTTCAAACAGGAAACCGGGCAGCAGAAAGAACCCGGGCAACCTGCAGAGAATGCGCAGCAGGAACACAATACCATCGTGCAGCCAGCCCCAGGCAAAGCGGTTTCTCCTGAGAGCGCTATTCACGACGCTGCCTGGTTGCAGAAACGGAATCCCCGTCACTACACCGTTCAGGTTATAGCGGCACATGAGCCAGCTTCTGTTACCCGGGTGGCGCGCCGAAAGGATCTCCCTGAGGCCAAAGCCATCTACAGAAAGACGGGGTTCAGCAGGCGCGACTGGTACGTGCTGCTGTATGGGGATTTTCCCTCTTTCAGAGAGGCGCGGGCTGCAATGAGTGCTTTGCCGGAGGATGTACGGGCCTACAGTCCCTGGATCCGGAAGCTGTCGGATGTGCAGGATGATCTCGCTGCGCCCTGAGCATCACCTATATTGATGCCGGGCAATAAAGAAGACTGACCGTATGGGCTGTTGACAGTAAACAGGGCGGGGGATAGTCTCAGAAGCATCCGTGCCATGGGGCATGGTGTTACCGTCAGTGAATGTGATCGTACAAGGAGCATCAGGTGGTGTTTCACTGCGTTGGAGTGTTTCATGCCTGCTGCTGGTGCTTGTTGTCCGGTGACATCCAGCTGACAAAACCTATCAAGGAAGCAACGGACGAATCCGCATTCGGGGTCCGTTTCACGCATCCACAACGAAAGGAAGGAATTTCATGGGAATGATAAGTGAGTTCAAGGAGTTTGCCCTCAAGGGCAACATGGTCGATATGGCTGTGGGTATCATCATCGGTGGTGCTTTCGGCACTATCGTAAAATCACTGGTCAGTGATGTCATCATGCCGCCCATCGGGTATTTGACCGGGGGGCTGGATTTCTCGAGTTTGTCCCTTTCTCTGGGCAAGGGGCTGGACGGGAAAGAAGTATTTATTAAATACGGTTCATTCATCAACGCTGTTATTGCTTTCTTGATCGTGGCTTTTGTGCTGTTCCTGGTCATCAAGGCGATGAACAAGGCCAAGGAGGCCATGGAGGAAGAGAAGGAGGAAGAGGCTGCTGCGGAACCTCCCAAGCAGGAAGTGTTGCTCGAAGAAATACGTGATCTGCTCAAGAGCAAGGCTGGCTGATCCGGCGTCAGTGCGGGTTGTGTTTGGCCGCTTTGTGCTGATGTGCGGTAAGCCTGTCAGTACAAAGCGGCCTTTCCTGTCATGAACGCTCCGCCCGGATAAGCCGGTCAGTCCTCATCCTCCTCCACAATGCCCTGTGGCGGCACCAGGCCATATTCGTTGATCATACGGCGCAGCCGCGGCCTGGACACGCCAAGCACTTCGCAGGCTTTGCCCCTGTGCCAGTTGTTGGCTTCCAGTATTCTGCTGATATGTTCTTTTTCGATGTCCTTCAGGCTTCGGGCCGTGAGAGGTTTTTCCGCTGCAGGCGGAGTGCTGCCCATGCTCTGGCAGAGTATGTGTTCCGGCAACAGTTCCCGGGTAAAGGTATCGCTGTGAGAAAGCGCAACACCTTTCATGAGCACGTTTTCCAGCTCCCTTATATTCCCGGGCCACTGATAGGCTTCCATGCATCCCAGCACATCTTTGGATATGTGGGTGACATTGCTGTGCAGTTCCTGGTTGATCCGGCCCAGCAGGGTTTGGATGAGATCCATGAGATCTTCCTTGCGTTCACGTAAGGGGGGCAGGTGAATGTTGATGACCTGCAGGCGATAGTACAGGTCTTCACGGAAGCTTCCTTCCTGTACCTTCTGTTCAAGATCAACATTGGTTGCCGTGATGACACGGGCGTCCGAATGCTGGGCCTGTTTGGCGCCCAGTGGTGTGTATTCCTTGTATTGCAGTACGCGCAGCAGCTTGGCCTGCATGGCGGGAGAAAGTTCACCTACCTCATCGAGAAAGATGGTGCCGCCGCGGGCCAGGGAGAATTTGCCTTCCTGTTTGCCCACTGCGCCAGTGAATGCCCCTTTCTCGTGACCAAACATGTCCGACTCCAACAGTGTTTCCACCAGGGCGGCACAGTTGATGGCAATGAACGGGCCGTCTGGCGTTTCACTGGAGCGATGCACTGCACGGGCCACCAGTTCCTTGCCGGTGCCCGACTCGCCGGTGATCAGTACCGTAGCCGGGCTCTTTGCCACCAGGCCGATGGTCTTGAATACTTCTTTCATGGCGCGGCTGCGGCCCACCATGCTCGGGTGCCCGTTGATGTTTTCCTGGCCTGTGGAGAACAGCAGTTCATCGCTGTCCTTGCTGGTGTTCAGCAGCTTTATGATGGAAGCATCGAGTTCATCGATATCGATGGGTTTGTGGATATAGTCGTCGGCACCTTTCTGCATGGCCTCGATGGTGCTGTCCATATCATGAAAAGCTGTGATCATAATGATACAAACCTGAGGGTGCTGCGCCTTGAAGTCGGGCAGTCCTTCCAGGCCGGATCTGCCCGGCATGCGGATGTCGAGAATGATGAGATCGGGACTGTAGCTGGTGGCAGTTTCCAGCCCTTCATCGACGCTTGCCGCCAGTTTTACCTGGTGTTCCTGGCTGCTGAGATGCAGCTGCAGCGTGCGGCTGCTGGCAATATCATCATCAACGATAAGGATCTTGCTCATGATCTTGACTCTCTGTTTTGGGATTCTGTGTTGCCGGGTTGATCGGCAGTATGACGGAGATGCATGTGCCGGCTGGCTTGTTGTCGGACACGTAAATGTTTGCCTGGTGCTGGTCGAGGATGCGTTTCACGATTGCCAGCCCCAGACCAGTGCCTTTTGCCCGGGTAGTGAAAAAGGGTTCGAACATGCGTTTTTGGTCCTCGGCATCGATGCCGCAGCCATTGTCGCAGATGTCGATGCGCACATTGGTGCCTTCGTGACCCAGTTCGATCATGGCTTCTATACTCACTTGGGGAGAGTCGCTGTCGATCGTTGCCTGAAAGGCGTTGGCGATGAGATTCGAAAACACCTGCCGCAGCTTGGTGGCATCAGCATAGATGGTAGGCAGGCCGGAATGATACTGGGTGTGCAGGGTGATTTTTTTCTTGTGCCGGCGACGCTGTGACATGCCGATGGACAGGTCGATCACCTTGTCGATGGGGATCCATTCGGGTTTGAGTGCATCCGGGCGGGAATAGGAGAGCATGTCGGAAAGGATTTCTTCCATGTAGCGGATCTGCTCCAGGGAGATATGGCACAGTTCATTGGTGTCGGCGCTGACAGCGGGGTCGGCTTTCTTGTCCAGGATCTGCAGGGTCATTTTGACTGACGACAGGGGGTTGCGCAGGTCATGGGCGATCATGCTGGCCATGCGCCCCATGGCAGCCATGGTTTCTGCCAGTGCCAGCTCGCGGTTCTGTTTTTCGACCTCCTTTTCGAGCCGCTTCTTTTCCGTGATGTCTTCCTTGACGGCAAGAATGCTGGTGATGTTACCCTCGTTGTCCCGTATGGCAGAAATGGCAGCGGCTTCCCAGAACAGTTCTCCGTTCTTGCGGCGGTTGTGAAACTCTCCCCGCC
>DRLF01000276.1 GCA_011051425.1 Thiolapillus brandeum
CAGCCATACCCACCAGGCCAGGTCTACATCGGTATCGACATTCGGTTCGGTTGCGGTAATGGTGATGCTTCCACCGGAAAAGCCGATGTCGATATAGAAAGAAAAGTTGGAAACGGCAGACCAGCCTGTCCCGGAATCGGTGGCCCTTCCGGTAACGGCAATGCGGTTGCCTTCTACCCGGGCCTCGAGATTGGTCAGGGTGCCGTCTCCGCCGGGAGCGGGAACGCTGCGGTTGAGTCGCAGGGGCGTATCGAAGTTGTCCACGGGAATGCCCATCTGTCTGGCGAGGCGGGGGCGCATCACCCTGGCCAGCAGCCAGAAGTTGCTCATCATCACCAGAGAGCCGCTGCCGGCGGGAATCATGCTGGCGTTCACGCCGTTGATATTACCGCCGGAATCACTCGCCATGCGAATGCCAAAGGTGATGCAGTCACTGTCCAGGGCCGACGTATCGTTTACCGTAGTCACATCGATGTCGAATACCGTGGTGGCATCGCTGTCATCGGTAACGGGGATCGGTGGCGTCAGATCCAGGCGCTGGATATCATTCTGAAGCTGATTCAGGACGATGCCGGCCATCATGTTCTGCGCCTGGTTGATGGTCAGTCCTGCGGCACTCAGCAGTGGCGCCAGCCGGCTGGCGGAGTCGCTGTCGAATGTCACGCTGACATCAGGTGCGCCGGCGGCAAAGTCCATGCTGGCAATCTGTGTACTGCCTTCTGTGCGCATCACGATACTGTCCACGATGGTGATGTCTCCGCCAAGAGGTGAAACCGTAAGTGGCAGTGGTGCGGTTATTTCAAGCTGGGATCCATCGAACGGAATGGTCAGCCCCATACGGGGCCTTGGACGGTCCAGGTCTGCAACCGGTGTATCGAAGTTCAGTGCGGCCGTGCCGGTGACGCCACCACTGCTGATGGGTACGCTGATGGCCGGTGGAAAGATGCCGCCTGCAAGAAAAGCGGTTTCGAGCTGGCTGTTGAGCTCGGATTCCGATATCTGCACGAGCATGTCGAATCCGGAGGTTCTGTCGAGAGCCATGATCAATCCTCCGTGACGCAGGTGTTGCTGTCGCGGCCGCCGGGTCTGTGACCGTTTCCAAGCTTGCCGATACGGCCGTCGGGAAAGACGGCGGTGCTGATGTTTGCCACCTTGACTCCGGGTCCGATCATCGTGCTCCGGGCGACCTCCTCACGGGTCCGGTGCAGCAGCTTTTGTTCTGCGCGGCTGAGGTCGATGCCTGCTTTCTTCATGGCTTCGGCCGGATGAGAGAGAAAAAGCCGTGTGTTGGCTTCGTCCCGGGCCAGCCAGGCAATCATCTTTTTATCTGATGCAACGAGCTTGGCAACCAGTTTATCGGGCAGCGCCAGCAGATCGGCTTTCGGATGTTTCTTCCCATTGCGTGGTTTGCATGTTTTGGGAATGGCTACGAGATCACCAATGTTCCGTCCGGGAACAAAACGGACATTGATGTTGGTGTTGTAGCCTGGGGGGATCCTCGCCTGAACCAGTCCGGGTGCAGGGTTGGGATCAGGATGTTTATCTTGTTGGGGAATTTTTTCCCTGATGGTCAGGTTTTGCATTTGACTGTCTCCTTTCGTTTGCATACTCCAGCCACTGTTGGCAATGGAGAAATGCGTTTTATACGTTGGCAACTTAAAGACTAGAAAGGAAAGCAGGTTTCAGATACGGCGGTATGGCTTGCCGGCTTGTAAGCCAAATCTGATGTGGGGGTAAGGATCAGCCTGTGAGGATGATTTTGAAGACGGATTGTTTGACGGCGAACTGTGCCTGTGGCCAGGATTTCAATCCTAGCCCGGGAGAGATGCTTGCGGATACGACTGGGCTTTCCCGGATAAATACAGACCGGACGTCAGGGATTTTCCGTATCGACAGCTGGAGGCAGTCCCGTGCGGTTTTCCAGCAGGGCGCGCATGGCGGTGCTGACATAGGCCTTGAGATCGGCCAGCATATCGGCTTTTTCGGGCATCTCTTTGTCAGGAGTGAAAGAGGGTGTGGGATAGAGCTGATAACGCCCGGCTATTGCCTTGCCATGAGGTGGTTTGATAACGATGCGATCACCACGGAAGTGCGCCACCGTATGATCGCTGCCCGAGGGCTTGATGATGCCGAAGCCGGGATCGTCTGCAGGAAGGGATAGCAAATCCCGCCCCCAGCACTGGTGAGTGAAAGGCTTGCCCAGAAGCAGGCTGACGGCGGTGGGGACGATGTCCTGCTGGGTGGCAGCGGTGTGCACACGCTTGCCATAGACATCCTGAATGCCGGGCGCCAGCAGCAGCATGGGTACGTGAAAACGCAGCAGATCGATTTCGCTGAGCTGGTTTTTCACCCCGAAGCCATGATCCCCCACCAGCATGAACAGCGTATCCTTGTACCAGGGTTGTTTCCTGGCCTCGTCGAAAAAGCGCCCCAGCGCCCAGTCGGCATAGCGCTGGGCCGTAAGGTGTTCATTCAGGCCGCCGAAGCCGGTCACTGCACTGACCGGCAGAGGATCAGGCAGGGCATAGGGCGTGTGGTTGGACAGGGTCTGCAACACGGCGAAGAAAGGTTTTTCCGCGGGCATGCGATTCAGTTCGCGCAGGGCCTGGTCGAACATGTCCTGGTCGGAGACCCCCCAGGTGGGATCGGTGAATACCGGGTTTTCCATGTGATCCCGGCCGATGAAGCGGGTCATGCCCTGATTGCGGAAGAAGCCCTTCTGGTTGTCCCAGTTGAACGCGCCGTTGTATACGTAGACATCTTCGAAGCCCAGGGGCTTGAGCAGTGCGGGCAGGCCTGAGAACTGGTGCTGGCCCTCGGGTTCCTGCATCAGGTATTCGAAGCCAGGCAGGTTGGGAAAGCAGGCAACGGTGGAGAACATGCCCTGGTGGGTGTGAGTACCGTTGGAAAAGAAACGGTCGAAGATAAGGCCATCTTTCGCCAGCTCATCGAAGCGTGGCGTGATGCCGTGATCATTGCCCAGGGCGCCGGTGAACTGACCGGAAAAGCTCTCCATGATGATAAACACCAGGTTCCTGGGCTGTGCGGGCAAGCGGGGCCGGGGGGCGTGGCTGCGCAGAACAGGATACTGTGCCGGCAGTACGAGCGTGTCATCGGGGGTCAGCAGCAGCTTGCGCGTGCGCTCCAGCGCCTGAGCGGCGGGCATGACCTTGAGCCAGCTTTTCCCCGCATCCTTTTTCTTGTTGCCCATGGCTGCCCTGGCCAGTGACCAGGTGCCATTGAGTGCCAGATGGTTGGCAAACAGGCTCTGGCTGTGGAATGCGTCACCCCAGCGTAGAGGGGCACCTGAACGCAGGGTGCCACGGGCTCCCCAGGCGATCAGGAAGGCGCAGATCAGGAAAACAGGCAGACGCAGCCACCAGGCAGGGTAATACCGCCCGAACTTGCGGGTCAGCTGATCTGCTTTCGCCAGGATCCATATAAAAAGTGCAACCAGAACAGCCCACAGCAGCAGGTAGCGGACCACCGGAAAACCGTGCCAGATCATGCTGCTCACGGTCGCCGGGTCTTCTTTCAGATACTGAATGGCAAGACTGTTCAGCCGGGTGTGGAATTCGTGATAGAACTCCGGCTCTGAAACGCCCAGAAACAGCACGATGGCGGCGGTGACGATCAGCCAGGCTTTTGCCAGTTTGCGCTGGCCAAGACCGTTCGGCAGCAGCAGTGCCAGGACCAGGGGCAGGAGGATATAGCTGCTGATAATGAGGTCGAAGCGCAGTCCTACAACAAAAGCCCAGAGTAAATCGGTAGTGGGAGTGCCGCTGGCAAGATCCGGATTTCTTACCCAGAGAACCGCGCGCAGTATCGCCTGCACGAAGAGCAGCAGCAGGGCCGAAAGACTGATAAAACCGATATCGGCAAAAAGAGGGCGCAAGCGGCTGGAGTAGTTCATGTGGAAGAGCGGCAGAAGCAGGAAAGGATGAGATTATAGCCGATCATGGCAATCGAATACTGCTGGCAACGCCCATCTGCCCAGTTCAGACCCGTGTTCGTGTGTGTCCCCCACCGAATTGCAGGGGACCGCCGCCCTGCAAAAAGTGCCAGGAACAGGTATCCGGCCTTTCGGTGCGTCTTCAAACTGAGTACACTAGCGCTTTCCTGAAACTGAGGAACCGTGATGCAGGATATTAACCCCATTACCAACAAGATTGCTGATTTGAAGGGACGTCTGGATTCTCTCAGGGGGTATCTTTGACTACCCTGAAAAGAAAGAACGGCTGACTGAGGTCCTGGTTGAACTGGAGGACCCTGATGTCTGGAACGATCCTGATCGTGCCCAGGCGCTCGGCCGGGAACGCGCGGACCTGGAAGCCGTGGTGGACAACATGGACGAGATAGCCGCGGGTCTGGATGATGCTGCCGACCTGCTGGAAATGTCTGTGGAAGAGGGCGACGAGGAATCTGTTGCCAGTATTTCCTCAGACACCAATGCCTTCGAGAAGCGTGTGGAAGAACTGGAGTTCCGGCGCATGTTCTCGGGCGAGATGGACGCCAACAACGCCTTTGTGGAAATTCAGGCGGGTTCCGGTGGCACCGAAGCCCAGGACTGGGCGGAGATGCTGCTGCGCATGTACCTGCGCTGGGGAGAGGCTCACGGTTTCAAGA
>DRLF01000277.1 GCA_011051425.1 Thiolapillus brandeum
CGGCCAGTTTTGCCACGGTGGTGGTCTTTCCCACACCGGTAGGCCCAACCAGGGCAATCACCCCGCCACTGGCGACGATATCGTCATCGGCCACCGGTACCATACCGGCAAGGATTTTCAGGGATTCCGCCCAGCCGTTGTCGATCTGCCCCAGACGGACAACCTGCTCGACAAGCTCCCGGCACAGCGCCGGAGCCAGCCCGAGCTGCATCAGCCGCTTCAGCAGGTTGGCCCGCAGAGGCTGAACGTTGCGCATTTCACCCCAGCCAAACTGCAGCAAAGGCGCTTCCATGAAGCTGCGCAGCGCCTTGAGTTCTTTCTGGATGTTTTCCAGCGAGGAAGCCTCGGCGCGCGTGGCTGCGTAATCTGAAAAATCCCAGTTTTCACTGGCAGCTGTATCGTTTGGCGCCCTGTCATGACGGGTATCGGCATAGGCTGCAGCACCGGTTTTCCGTGCCACACTCTCATGAGCGCCAAGCGCCTGGTTCACCAGCGCTTCGTCGTAATCGAGGGCCGCTATGATCTCTACACCACCGGTTACCGGTCGGTTCGAGAGAATGACCGCATTGGGTCCCTGATCTTCTCTCACCTTGCGGATGGCCTGTCGCATATCCGGGGCAAAATAGCGTTTCATTTTCATGACATTTCTACCTGTTCGAGTCTCAACCCGCCTGTTCCAGTTGGCGTCCGACATTCCCTGTCACAAGGATCTGCTTGCTGTCGGGCACTTCATCGTAGGAAACGACGTGCAAATCGGGCAATGCGCTCCTGAGCAGACGCGAAAGCAGTGCCCGCAACGGAGGACTGACCAGCAGTACGGCCGGCTCCCCGGCTATTTCCTGTTTCTGTGCCATTTCCTTCATGTCCATCATCAGTCTGTCCACAATGCCTGGCTCCATGCCCATTCCGCCTTCCTGTGCTCCCTGAATAGTTTGTTGCAATATCTGTTCCAACTTTGGATCCAAAGTTATTACTTTAAGTTCATTTCCCATTCCATTGATTTGCTGGAATATTTGTCGAGACAGTGCACGACGGACAGCCGCCGTCAAAATGTCAGCGTTTTGACTGTCGCGTCCGAATTCCGCCAGTGTCTCTGCAATAGTGCGCATATCACGTATGGGAACCCCCTCCCAAAGCAGGTTTTGCAGGACCTTCAACACCGTTCCCAGCGGAATCAGTTTGGGCACCAGATCCTCCACCAGTTTGGGGTTGCTGCGCGCCAGCAGATCAAGAAGCTGCTGCACTTCTTCATAACCCAGCAGTTCGTGGGCATGCTGTTGCAGCAGATGGCTCAAATGCGTGGCAATGACCGTGCTGGTATCGACCACCGTATAACCCAGCGCCTGGGCTTCATCCCGCAGTGACGGCTCGATCCACACTGCCTCCAGGCCGAATGCGGGATCCCGGGTCTCGATACCCTTGAGCGATCCGTACACCTGCCCCGGATTGATGGCGAGCTCCCGGTCCGGATACACTTCGGCCTCCCCGATAGGCACACCCATCAGGGTAATGCGGTAGGCGCCCGGCGCCAGCTCCAGGTTGTCACGTATGTGCACCGCCGGTACCAGAAAGCCCAGTTCCTGGGAGAGCTTGCGCCGCACGCCTTTGATGCGCCCCATGAGCTGTCCGCCCTGGGCCTTGTCCAGCAGCGGAATCAGCCGGTAGCCCACTTCCAGCCCCACGGTGTCTATCTGCGTCACTTCTTCCCAGCTCAGATCCTTCTCCATGTTTTCTTCGGCGACTGTTTCCTCGCTTTCCTCTTTCTCGGCGCTTTCCTTTGCTTCACGGGTATGAATCAGCCAGGCCGCCAGGAGCAATACCCCTGCGAGCAACAGGAAGACAAAATGCGGCATCCCCGGCACCAGCCCCAGGGTACCCACGATGATGGCAGTCACCACCAGCGCCTTGGGACTGCTGAAAAGCTGGTCGGCAATCTGCTGGCCCATGTCCTTGGCTGCGGTGACCCGGGTAACGATAATGGCAGCAGCAGTCGAAAGAACCAGGGACGGAATCTGTGCCACCAGACCATCACCGATGGTCAGCAGGGCGTAGTTTTGCGCCGCCATGGAAAAACTCAGGCCGTGCTGCGACATGCCGATGGCCAGTCCGCCCACCACATTGATGATCAGTATCAGAATGCCTGCAACGGCATCGCCCCGCACGAACTTGCTCGCACCGTCCATGGCGCCGTAGAAGTCTGCTTCACTGGCAATCTCTTCCCGACGCTGCCGGGCCTGGTCCTGGGTGATCAGCCCGGCATTGAGATCGGCATCCACGGCCATCTGTTTGCCCGGCATGGCATCCAGGGTAAATCTGGCGCTGACTTCGGAAATCCGCCCGGCGCCCTTGGTAACCACCACGAAATTGATGATGGTAATAATGGCAAACACGATCAGGCCGACAGCATAGTTGCCACCGACCACAAACTCGCCGAAGGACTGGATCACCTTGCCTGCCGCAGCGGTGCCGTTGTGTCCTTCCAGCAATACGACCCGGGTGGAGGCCACATTGAGAGACAGACGCAGCAGGGTTGCGACCAGGAGCACGGTGGGAAATGCCGCAAAATCGAGAGGACGGTGGGTATACAGCACGACCAGTATCACCATCAGTGCGATCGCGATATTGAAGGTGAACAGCAGGTCCAGCGCCATGGGTGGCAATGGCAGCACCATCATGGACAGCATGATCACCAACAGTATCGGTGTACCAAGTCCACTGCTCCGCAGCATCCGCAAATTGCCCATCATCGCTTCTGTTTGCATGGTCTTTCTCGTATCTCGCGTTTACTTGAATTCATCCGGCACCGGCAGATCCGTCGGCGCCGAAGGCTCCGCGCCGCCCTGGGAGCGCGCCGCATCCAACTGGTAGACATAGGCCAGGATATGCGCGACTGCCACATACAGCTCCGCCGGAATTTCCTGATCCAGCTCTGTCGTGGCGTAAAGCGCCCGCGCCAGCGGCGGTGCGGAAACGATGGTGATATCGTGCGAAGACGCTATTTCCCGAATGCGCATGGCAATCAGGTCCGCACCTTTGGCGATCACCCGCGGCGCACCACTGCCTGTCCGGTCATAGCGCAGCGCCACGGCATAGTGGGTAGGGTTGGTGACAACCACATCGGCGGTCGGCACTTCTTCCATCATCCGGCGCTGGGACATCTCCCGCTGCAGTGCTCTTATTTTTCCTTTTACTTCCGGGCGGCCTTCGGTCTCCTTGGCCTCGTCCTTGATTTCCTTGAGCGTCATCTTCAACTGTTTCTTGTGCTGATAGAGCTGGAAAGGCACATCGATGGCCGCCACCAGAATCAGCACGGAGCTGAGGGCGAGAAACGCCCATACAAACAGCGTGCCTGCATGCCGGAGCGCCTGCCCCAGCGATTCATAGGCCAGGGACAGCAGTTCCATTCTCAGCGACCACAACAGCAGGGCCGACACCACGGCCACGAGCATGAATTTCGCCACGGTCTTGAGCAGCTCCATCAGGCCTTTGGCTGAAAAGATACGCCCCAGGCCTTTGATGGGATTGAGTTTCTCTGCTTTGAAAGCGATGGCCTTGGTGCTGAAGGAAAAGCCCCCCATACTGACCGGACCACTCATTGCAGCCAGCACCAGCAATGCCATGAAGGGCGTCAGCAGCCACAGGGCCTTGCCGACAACCGAGCCCAGCTGCTGCACCAGCACGACCGGATCCCTGACTTCATCGCGGCTGATGCTCAGGGCATCACGCATGATCTGCGCAAGATCATCAACCAGCACACTGCCCAGCAGCATCAGCCCAACGGCCGCCACAATCAGTACAATGGTGCCATTCAGTTCCCGTGAGCGGGGTACCTGCCCCTTCTCCTTTGCCTCCCGAAGGCGTTTGGGTGTGGGTTCTTCTGTGCGTTCTTCACCGCTCCCCTGAGACATGCTTCCCTCCTCTCAGACCACCAGCAGCTGCTGGATCAATGCCACGGCATCGAACAGTATCTTGCTGAAATGGGAAGTCAGTGAGGGCAGCACCTGTATGATCAGCACAAACCCCGTCATGATCATGACAGGGAAACCCACGGCAAAAATATTCAGTTGGGGCGCGGCCCGGGAGGCCACGCCAAAGGCGATATTCACCAGCAGCAGTCCGGCAACCACCGGGATGGCCACCAGCAGCCCACCGGCAAACATATACCCACCCCAGATGACAAGCTCCCAGAGTTGACCGGGATCAGGATGAATGACGCCTACAGGCAACAGGCGAAAGCTCTCGGCCATCAGTTCGAGGAACATCAGATGCCCGTCCAGCGCGAGAAAAATCAGGGTAATCATGATCAGCAGCGACTGGCTGATGACCGGTACCTGCACACCGTTCTGCGGATCAACCACAGAAGCAAAGCCCAGCCCCATTCCCATGGCGATGCTCTGCCCGGCGATGACAAAGACAGCGAATACCATTTGCAGTATGAATCCCATGGCCACACCGATCAGCACCTGGTAGATACTGATAAGAAAGGCATCGGCGCTGATCAGATCCACGACAGGGGGCGCCGGCAGCACGGGCAGCAGCAGCCAGGCGATCAGCAGCGCCAGCAGCACACGGATTCTCACCGGCAGGCTGGAGGCCGAGAACACAGGCGCTGCAACCATCATGGCGCCTATGCGGATAAACGGCCACAACATGCCGCCTACCCAGCCCATCAGCTCCGTACCGGTGAATTGCAGCATGGCCTCAGCCGCCTCCGATCAGTTCTGGAATACTTTCGAAAAGATGAATGGTGAAATCGGTGATCAGGCCCAGCATCCAGGGGCCAGCCACCACGAGCGCCACGATCAGTACCATCAGCTTGGGAATGAAACTCAGGGTCATTTCCTGAATCTGCGTCGCTGCCTGCAGCACCCCGATGAGCAAACCGATTACCAGCGCAGAAAGCAGCAGAGGCGCGGCCAGCATGATCGTTACATGCAGCGCACTTTCTCCGACACTGAGAACAGTTTCCGGTGTCATTGTCCGATCCATCCATTGAAGAAAGTCATGTACAACACCTCACAGGTAGAAGCTGGAAGCCAAAGTGCCCATGATCAGTGACCAGCCATCCACCAACACGAAAAGCATCAGTTTGAACGGCAGCGAAATAATCATGGGTGAAAGCATCATCATGCCCATCGCCATCAGCACGCTGGCCACCACGAGGTCGATGACCAGAAACGGCAGGAAAATCAGAAAACCGATCTGGAAGGCTGTCTTGAGTTCACTGGTGACGAAAGACGGCAGCAGCAGGGAAAAAGGCACTTCATCACGCGATGGCAGGCTGCTTTTCCCGGAGATGCGTGTAAACATCAGCAGGTCCGCTTCCCGCGTCTGATCAAGCATGAACTTCCGAAAAGGCACTGCCGCCTTCTCAAGCGCCTGCTCGGCACCGATCTGTTCGTCCATGTAAGGCTTGAGCCCATCCTGATAAGCTTGCTCAAAAACCGGCGCCATGATGAACAGGGACAGAAAAAGCGACAGGCCGATCAGTATCTGGTTGGAAGGGGTTTGCGCCGTGCCCAGCGCTTGGCGCAGTATTGCCAGCACGATGATCACCCGGGTGAAAGAGGTCATCATGATCAGCGCGGCCGGGAGCAGACTCAACACGGTCATCAGGATGAGGATCTGCAGCGTGACCGTATAGGTCTGGCTGCCATTGCTGCCGGGAGAAACCGTCACTGCCGCCAGTCCGCTCTGCGCAAAGGCATTGTCCGCCATCAGCAGCAGCACAATAACAGCCAGTATTCCGGTGAACACCCGTGCGAACCTGCGTCCGCTGTGTGTGTATCGCTGGACGTCCATTCCTGTTATTCCTTTCCCCGGGTCTGTTCGAGCAGTTTTCCCAGCTTCTGCCCGAATCCCTCATCATCTGCTGCTTCCTTGCTGTCCTGGAGCTGTATGGGTTCTTCCAGTACATGCAGGGTCTGCAGCCTTCCCGGTGCGACTCCGACCAGCAGCTGAACATCACCGGCCTGTACGAGCACGATGCGCTCCTTCGCACCCAGAGAGATCCCGCCCAACAGGCGCAGGCCATGGGCGCCCGACAGGCGGGATTGAGAAAAACGTTTTGTCAGCCAGGCCAGCAACAGCACCATGGCCAGCACCACCCCCAATCCGCCCAGCACCTGCACCAGCTGCGCGCCAAGATCTGTGCGCAGGCTGGTGCCACTGAGGGGGTCTGCCGCTGTTGCAGAACCGGCAACAGGAGCTATCAGCAGCAGCGACAGGAGCATTCTTGAATGTAGGGAAATCATGATCACTCAGCGCAGTTTCTTGACCCGTTCGGCAGGGCTGATCCCATCGAGCAGGCGTATGCCAAACTTGTCGTTGACCACGACCACCTCGCCATGGGCAATGAGAGTACCGTTGACCAGAACATCCATAGGCTCACCGGCCAGACGGTCCAGCTTCACCACAGAACCGCGATTCAGGCGCATCAGCTCTTCTATGGTCATCCGCGTGCGGCCGATCTGCATCGACAGTGTTACCGGGATATTGAGAATGACATCCAGGTTGGGTTCGATGGCCCTGGATGTCTCGTCGGATTCCAGGTTCTCGAAAGTGGCGCTCTGGTAAGCATCCGTCTGTTCCTGCTGCGGCTCCTCTTCCTGTTCCGGCCGGCTTTCTGCTTCCGTGATTTCCGGCGCAGTTTCCTGCTCCGGCAATTCGGCTGAAAGCTCAGCATTCTCCATGCCGGCGGTTTCTTCGGCGGTGGCTGCTTGATCACTCATGGTGGGTTCCTCGTTCCTGTTCCTGATTCCCCGCAGACGGGGAAAGCGGTTCTATAATTTTGATGGCGTTGTTTCCACGGGCGACGCCGAAATACCCCTGTACAACGGGTACGCCTGCAGCCCGCAGGGTCACCTGTTCGTCGAGATCGACCGGGATCACGTCACCGGGTTGCAGGTTCAACACTTCACCGAGGGTCTTCGGCAACTCGACAAGCGTGCTGTCCAGTTCCACTTTGACTTTGAGAAGGTCCGCCTGCAGCGCCCGCAACCAGTCGCTGTCCTGCTCTTCCTCGACTTTCGGCATGCCGGGCTCCATCTGCGACCGCAGCGGTTCGATCATGTTCAAAGGCAGCACCAGCTGAAAAAAACCACCGCCACCATCCAGCCCGATTTCTATATTGGTGACCGCCACCAGTTCGGCAGGAGTGGCGATATTCACGAAACGGGGATTGGTCTCGGATTTGGCATATTCAAAATTGAGGGCGGCCACGGGCTCCCAGGATTTGCAAAGGTCCTCCAGCGCCAGATTGATCATCAGCTGAATGACCCGCCGCTCGGTCGGGGTGAAATCCGTGCCGGCACGCACGGTTTGAAAACGGCCGTCACCGCCAAAATAATTGTCCACCGCAATAAACACGAGCGCTGCATCGATAACGATCAGGGCTTTTCCCGCGAGAGGTTGAACACGGATGAGATTGATGCTGGAAGGCGTTTCCAGGCTGTCCATGTATTCGGCGTATTTCACCAGTCTGGGCTCTTGCAACTTGACTTCAGCAGTATGCTTGAGCATGCGGTAGAGGCTGATGGTGAAGTGCCGTACAAACCGCTGATGAACGGTTTCGAGCACAGGCAACTGATTCCTGGTCAGATGTTCCTGATCGGTAAAATCGAAGGGATAGAGTTCGCCCGCGGAGGAAGACAGTCCGGTACCGGCCTCCACCTTACCGCTTTCGACACCGACAAGCAGGGCGTCGATCTCTTCCTGGGACAATACATTCTTCGCGGTCATGACGGCTACTGCGCTACAAATGCGGTGAAATAAACGGCTTCCACACCATCGATTCCTGCTTCATTCAACAGCGTGTTGTTAACCTCTTCCAGCGTCTGCTCCAGCAAATGCTCCTTGCCTTCGCGGGTGACAATCTCTTCGAATTTCTGGGAGCTGAACAGCAGCAGCAGATTGTTGCGGATCATCGGCTTGTAGCTGTCCACGATATCGATGACCTCCTGATCACGGGACATCAGTTCGACACTCAATTGCATGAAACGCGCCTGGCTCTGGTCTTTAAAGCTCACGACAAATGCCGGGTCCAGACCAACGAAGATCGGGGGTTCATTGTGGTTCTTTTTCTTCTTTTTCTTGGATTTGGCGACTGGCGCGGCCTCCTGGTCACCTTCGTCCATGGCAGCTTCGAGTTCTGCCGCTTCATCCCC
>DRLF01000278.1 GCA_011051425.1 Thiolapillus brandeum
CTGAACAGCTTTCTTGGCCTTGTTCAGCGCTGTGGCGTAATCCCCGCGCTTCATGTATTCGTTAGCCAGCTGAATATAGGTGTTCGAGGGTGATTCGTAATTCTGGTCAGCACCCAGCCTGCCGGTATTGGGATCATTCTCAGCTTTATCAGGGTTGGTAACGCAGCCCCCCAGAAACAGGAACAGCGGCACGAGCAACAGCAGCCTCATGATGCGAGCTCCCGTGCCTGACGCTGGCGCAGGGATACCAGGGTGCGCCCGCTGCGGTCCTGCACCTTGCCCACCAGCTGGCCGCAGGCGGCATCGATATCATCGCCCCGGGTCTTGCGCAAAATGGCCATGATGCCGGCTTTCATGAGTTTCTGGCGGAATGCCTCGATACGTTCCGGAGGAGAACTTCTGTAACTGGTGCCGGGAAAAGGGTTGAACGGAATCAGGTTCATCTTCGAGGGGGTTCCTTCGAGCAGGCGTATCAGTGCCTTTGCGTGGGCGATGCTGTCGTTTACACCGTCCAGCATCACGTATTCCCAGGTCACCTTGCGGCGCTTGTCGTTCCTGACGAACTCGCGGCAGGCGGGAATCAGTTCTTCCAGGGGATATCTGCGGTTGATGGGAACCAGTTCATCCCGCAGGGCATTGTCGGGCGCATGCAGGGATACCGCCAGACTGACATCTGAAACCTCCCGCAGGCGATACAGGTTGGGCACGATGCCGGAAGTACTGATGGTCACCCGGTATTTGGAAAGTATGTAGGCCAGATCGTCCTGCATCAGATCCATGGCACTGACCACGGGTTCGAAATTCGCCAGCGGCTCGCCCATGCCCATCATCACGACATTGGTGGGCGCCTTGCCCATTTGCCGGGTGGCATGCCAGACCTGACCGATGATCTCCCCCACCGTGAGATTGCGGTTGAATCCCTGCTGTGCTGTAGAACAGAAGGAGCAGTCCAGGGCGCAACCCACCTGGGACGACACACAGACAGTACTGCGGTTTCCATCGGGAATATAGACTGTCTCGATGCGCTGACCATCAGCCAGTTCCATCACCCATTTGACAGTGCCATCCAGTGAGGGCTGCTCGAATATGATTTTTGGCAGGCGCACTTCGGCACAGGCATGCAGACTGGCACGCAGCTTCTTCGACAGATCCGTCATCGCGTCAAAATCGGTCACGCCGTGCTTGTGTATCCACTTCAGCACGTTGCGCCCGTGAAACGGTTTGGCGCCGAGGCTCACGAAATAAGCCTCCATCGCCTTGCGATCGAGATCCAGCAGGTTGACAGGTTTGTCTGTAGCCAAGTTTTCTTCCCGGAAAGCGCGTCAGGAACACGCATTGATTCTATTTATATGTGAAGCGGCTGATTTTACCTTGCACAGCCTGTTTCCGCCAATGAAATCCTTTCCAAAAGACGCCTGAGCCTATAATCTTCTCTTTCAGCCTGATTTCCAAAGAGCCAGACCCATGCTGTTTCCAACATTCGCCCTCGTCATTCTCTTCACAGCGACCACAGCCGGACAGCCCACCATGGATTCTCAGCCGATCTCCTACCCGGATGCCAGAAAAGTCAATCATATCGACACCTATCATGGTGTGAAGGTTCACGACCCCTACCGCTGGCTGGAAAACCTGGATTCCAGGGAAACCCGCAGCTGGATCGAGGCGGAAAACCGGCTCACCCGTACCTGGCTGGAAAAATTCCCGGAACGCGAAAGTATTCGCAAGCGTCTGACGGAACTGTGGAATTATGAGCGTTACTCTGTGCCCTACAAAGTGGCGGGACGCTATTTTTTCAGCCGCAACGACGGTCTGCAGAACCAGGCAATCGTGTACACGCTGCACAACCTGTCAGACGAACCCACTGTGCTGATCGACCCCAACAGACTGTCGAAAGACGGTACCGTGGCGCTCAAGGGTTCGGCGGTCAGCCCGGACGGACGCTTCTACGCCTACGCCATCGCTGATGCGGGCTCGGACTGGACAGAATGGCACGTCAGAGACATCGATACCCGCAAGGACCTGGACGACCGTCTGGAATGGATCAAGTTTTCCGGTGTCTCCTGGACGGCTGACAGCAAGGGCTTCTATTACTCGCGCTATGATGCACCCGAAGGTGGCGACAAGCTCAAAGAGGTGAACTATTTCCCCAAGCTCTATTACCACCGTCTGGGCGATCCCCAGGAAAAAGACAAGCTCATCTATCACAGCCCAGACCACAAGGACTGGTCGTTCAACGGCATCGCCACGGAAGACGGCAGATACCTGCTCATCGAAGTCGGGCGCGGCACCGAAGACAAGAACCTGCTCTATTTCCAGGATCTGCAGCACCCCGAAACAGGCATCAGACCCGTCATCGAAAGCTGGCAGGCCAGCTACGAGTACCTGGGCAACCAGGGTTCCCGGTTCTGGTTTCTGAGCAACGATCATGCCCCCCGGGGACGCATCCTGGAAATCGACCTGGACCACCCTGAACGGAAGCATTGGAAGGAAATGCTGGCGGAATCGAAAGACACCATCGAAACCGCCACCATGGTCAGCGACAGCTTCATCGTGACTTATCTTCACGATGCCTGGCACAGGATCCTCATAAAGCCGGTGGAGGGCAAGGCCCGGGAACTGAAGCTCCCCGGCATCGGCAGCGCCGGTGGTTTCTACGGAAAGCAGCACGACAGGGAAACCTTCTACTCCTGGACCAGCTTCAACACCCCGGCACGCATCTACCATCTGGATCTGGAAACCGGCAAGAGCACCCTGTTCAAACGTCCGGCAGTAAAGTTCAACCCCGATGATTACGTTACCCGGCAGGTGTTCTACAACAGCAAGGACGGCACCCGGGTTCCCATGTTCATCACCCATAAAAAGGGTCTGAAACTCGACGGAAACAATCCGACCCTGCTGTATGGCTATGGTGGATTCAATATATCTTTGACACCTTATTTCTCGGTGACCAATCTGGTGTGGATGGAAATGGGCGGCGTCTATGCCGTTCCCAGCCTCCGCGGTGGCGGGGAATACGGCAAGGCCTGGCATGAAGCGGGCACGAAAACGCACAAGCAGAACGTGTTCGACGATTTCATCGCCGCCGCCGAATGGCTGATCGCTGACCGCTACACCTCCCCGGCGCACCTGGGTATCAGCGGTGGCAGCAACGGTGGCCTGCTGGTGGCCGCCACCCTGCTGCAGCGCCCCGACCTTTTTGCTGCCGCAGTCCCTGCCGTTGGCGTACTCGACATGCTGCGTTTCAACAAATTCACCATTGGCTGGGCCTGGGAATCAGACTACGGATCTCCCGAAAACGAAGCGGAATTCAAAGCCCTGTACGCCTACTCGCCCTATCACAACGTCAAGCCGGGCGTGCGCTACCCGGCCACCCTGGTCATGACTGCGGATCACGACGACAGGGTCTATCCCGCCCACAGCTTCAAGTTCACCGCTGCACTGCAGGCGGCCCAGGCAGGCCCGGCGCCCATCCTCATCCGCATCGAGACCCGGGCCGGTCACGGTGCGGGCACGCCGACGAGCAAGCGCATCGAAGAAGCGGCGGACAAGCTCGCCTTCCTGCGCTACTTCCTGAAATAACAGGTATTTTCCATGAACACTGACAGCAAGAACCAGCCCTCCATGAAATGGTCCATGCGCCTGGGCAGCCTCGCCGGGATTGCCGTCTATGTGCATGCGACTTTTCTCATCCTGCTGTTGTGGATCGCACTGAGTTACTGGCGTTCCGAACAGAATCTGCAGGCCGTCGTGCAGGGCGTGGTCTTCATACTCGCCCTGTTCGGCTGCGTGGTGCTGCACGAACTGGGCCATGCCCTCACCGCCCGGCGCTTCGGCATACAGACCCGTGACATCATTCTGCTGCCCATCGGTGGCGTGGCCTCCCTGGAAAAAATGCCCGACGACCCGAAAGAGGAAATCCTGGTCGCACTGGCAGGCCCGGCTGTCAACGTGGTCATCGCCGGGCTGATCTGGCTGTTCCTGAGCCTGCAGCATCCCGTGCCGCTGGATCTCTCGGCCCTGCTGAAGGGCAACATGCTGCAGCAGCTGCTGGTGGTGAACCTGTTCCTGGCGGCTTTCAATCTGCTGCCCGCCTTTCCCATGGATGGCGGACGCATACTGCGCGCGGTGCTGGCCCTGCGCATGGATCACATCGCCGCCACCCGCATGGCCGCCAGCGTCGGCCAGGCCTTTGCCCTGTGGCTGGGCCTGGTGGGATTGCTGTACAACCCCTTCCTGCTATTCATCGCGCTATTCGTGTGGATCGGCGCCATGGCCGAAGCCGGTACAGAGGAGATCCGTTCCCTGCTGCACGGCTCGACACTGTCCCACGCCATCATCACCCATTTCGAGAGCCTGTCACCCCAGGACGCCCTGACCCGCGCCATCCAGCTCACCCTGGACGGCGTGCAGAAGGATTTTCCCGTGATGGAAGACGACAGGATCGTCGGTGTCCTGACCCAGGAAGATCTGCTGCGGGGTCTGCACGAACAGGGAGCCCTGGCTCGTGTACGCGAATACATGCAGACGAATATCGAAACTGCCGATATCGACGAGCCCCTTGAATCGGTGATGAAACGCCTGCAAGCCTGCGGCTGTCGACTGCTGGCCGTCACCCGCAACGGCCGCTTCGCCGGCATCGTGAACATGGACAATATCCTGGAACTGGTGCGTATCGAGGCGGCGCTCAAAGAAGGAAGCAGCCTCAAGAAGACCCTGTAACGGCTGCAAAGCCCCATGAGAAGCCACAACACAAAAGTTCCAAACCCAGTCGGGTTGCGTCAATCTGCGGGCAGTGCGGGCCGCATTGCCGGTTTCCTGCTGCTGGCCTGCCTGCTGTTTCCCAGCATTGCATCAGCCGATAACCGCATTCTCGTCGACACACGCAATTCCAGCCTGTCGGTGCTGGACGGCGACAGGACGCTGCTGGTGATCGACAACATCGCCATCGGCAGATTCGGCGCCAGCAAAGACAAAACACGCGGTGACGGCAGAACACCCGTGGGAACTTATCGCGTCACATCGATCAAAAGGAGTAAGCGTTTCCACTTTTTCATCGAACTGGACTACCCTTCGGTGGACGACGCGACATCGGGACTGAAAAAGGGGATTCTCACACAGGCACAGGCCGACGCCATCCGTTCAGCCCATGCGCGGGGAAAGATGCCCCCGCAGAATACCCCCCTTGGCGGGCATATCGGCCTGCACGGCATCGGCGGGGGTGATCCTGCGGTGCACGAGCGCTACAACTGGACACGGGGATGTATCGCCGTTACCGATGATCAGCTCGACCGCTTGCTGCCCCTGATCCGGGTCGGCACGAAAGTGGAAATCAGATAGAAGCGACAACAACCAGGAGACGAAACATGAACAAGAAACTCATTGCCATTGCCATACTGCCCGCTGCGCTCACTCTGGGCGGCTGCGCAACCGTCAGCAAGGAAGACCTGGCCGAAGTCAGGGCGCTGGCAGAAAAGGCGGCTGCCGATGCCTCGGAAGCAAAGACCATGGCGGCAGATGCCGGTAAGGAAGCTTCAGCAGCCCGGACAGAGGCCGAAGCGGCCAAAGCCTCGGCAGATGCAGCAAACAGGAAAGCAGAAGAAACCGAGACCAAGATCGACCGCATGTTCAAGAAATCCATGTACAAGTAAGCCCTTTGTCCCTCTCCCAAAACCGGGAGAGGGACAGGGAGAGGATTCAAGATACGATATCGCTCATCAGCTCGTCCTCATGGCCCGGTATCCGACCGAGGCTTCCCGTTTAGGATAAAAGACCAGCGCCCGATGACCCAATTCAGGAACCCCGTCGAAACAGCGGGTTGGTGATGGGCATGGGCTGCTCGTCGGTTATCCGGGAAATAGCCACTGGCACGCCGTTCTGCTCTCTGATGGCCTGCTTGACCCGGCTGCCGATCAGAATGGCCGGGTGCTTCTCCAGTTCCTTGTAGATCACTTCCTTCGCGTAGCGCAGCATGTCACCCCTGGCGGTGAGGTGTTCTTCCACCGGCGGATGCACTTCCAGGTAGAGCACGCCGTCCAGCCATCCCACCTTGACCGGCTGGTTGACAATCTGCACCTGGGTATTGACCTTCACTTCCCTGAACAGCTGCTCGATGTCTTCCGGTAACAGGCGAACGCAGCCGTGAGTCACGCGCATACCCACACCCCAGGGTTTGTTGGTGCCATGGATGAGATAGCCCGGCAGGTTGAGCCGCAGCGCGTATTCTCCGAGGGGATTGTCCGGGCCGGCAGGCACCACGTCAGGCACAGTCTCCCCCTTTGCGGCAGCTTCCTTTTTCACGGATTCAGGAGGATGCCAGGCAGGATTTTTCCGCTTGCGCACGATGCGTGCCTTTCCCAGGGGCGTCTTCCAGTCCATGCGGCCGATGCTGACGGGATAAGTCTGAACCTCGTGAGGAGTTCGGAAGTAGTAAAGCCGCATTTCCGGCAGGTTCAGCACCAGCCCCTTGCGCTCTGCGTCAGGCAACACGTACTGCGCAGGTATCAGAACCTGTGACCCCGGTTCGGGCAGCCAGCGATCCACGCCGGGATTGGCCAGCACGATCTCGTCCTGGCCCACATCGTTTGCGCGGGCGATATCCAGCAGGGTCTGGGATTCCTTCACCGTCACCCGGTAGGTGGCGCCGATGACATCCGTATCCCGACCATCGAGATGATAGCTTGCCGCCTCCACCTGCCCGAAGAAGCATAGCAAGAGAAGAAAAGACCGCAGCAGCCTCACCGATGGAAACCACCATCCAGGATCATTGTCCGTTTTCACCCAGCAATCCATACAGTCGTTCCAGCTCCTCTTCCACGCTGTTGTGCGGCCTCTGGACACCTGCCTTCCTGTACCAGTAATCGGCATTCCAGTCATCGCCCTCCACCCGATGCAGGTAGGCATGGATCTGGCAGGACAGGCTGTCGTAATGAGGCTGCACCCTTTCGTGGGCCTCCTGCCAATGCCCCTCCCGGGCCAGGTCCAGGGTTTTTCTGTGATTGATGTTCATCCAGTGACTCCGCAGGCATAGGCTAAACTTGTGAAAAAGCCGGCAGATTAATCGGCTTTTCCTCGACGGATTACCTTAGGACGTGTGTTATACGCTATGCTGCCGAAAGCTGCTTTACATTCAGTTCCTTACGATGCTGCTCAGCCTGCCACAAATCATACTGTGTTTGCTGATTTAGCCAACTTTCAGATGAGGTATTAAATGCTATAGAAAGACGAACGGCCATTTCAGGACTAATGCCTGATTTACCATTTAGAATAGCCGATAGTGTTTTACGACTTACGCCCAGTGCTTTTGCTGCTTCGGTAACAGTAAGCCCTAATGGTTCAATACATAATTCTTTCAATACTTCGCCTGGATGTGGGGGATTGTGCATTAACATAATATAACCTCAATGATAATCTTCATAATC
>DRLF01000279.1 GCA_011051425.1 Thiolapillus brandeum
AGTCTGTATCGACGCGAAACGGGACGTTTTCACTGAAATACTTGATGAATTCATCATTGAGGTGATTGCGCGGCACCTGGCTGACCAAAAGAACGATAAGCGCGGCCATGCCCCAGAACAGGGGTGTGCGCTTGCGGATGACGAAATCACCCAGGCGTTCCATGGCGCCCTGACCACGGGTATGGCGGGTACTCGCCTTCACCGGCAGTATCATCAGCAACGCCGGCAGGAAGCTCAGAGACAGCAGGAAAGCCACCATCACGCCCATGGCAGCCATGTTGCCCAGATCCCGGAAAGGCGGCGCATCACTGAAATTCAGGCTGAGAAAACCGATGGCCGTGGTGATGGAGGTGAGAAACACCGGCCCCAGGTTCAGGCGCAGGCTTTCCAGCATGGCAGTCTCTTTGTCCTCCCCCTTGCGCAGTCCCTGCAGGAACAGGACGATAATATGAATACAGTCTGCCACGGCCAGCGTCATTACCATCACCGGCGCACTGGTGGTGGGTGGACTCATCTGCATGCCCAGCCAACCGGTCAGGCCGAGGGTAGCGAAAACAGCCATCAACAGCACCAGCATGGAAACCACTACCCCTGAAATAGAGCGCAGCATGAAAGCCATGGTGACCAGAATGATCAGCAGCATCAGGGGATACAGGGTCTGCATATCGTTCTGGGCCATTTTGGGAAAAGTGGCGTTCATCGCCACCAGGCCGGTCACACGAACCTCCACGTCGGGATTCTGCTCCATGGCGCGCTGGGCGAGTTTGTAGGCAAAATCGGCCACTTCCGGCACTTCATCCAGCTTCTTGCCTGGCAGCTGCACGGTAATATTGATACCCGTATGCGCACCGTCCGGTGAAATCAGCCGGTTGCGCAGCAAGGGCTCATGCAGCGCCACATCGCGGATTTTCTTCAGCTGCTCACCAGTGAGGTTGGCAGCATCCTCGACCAGGTCGGCCACCAGCAGATCATCCTCTTCCGCTTCGGTATGCTGGTAATTGGTAATAGAATCGACACGCAGGGAATACGGCAGCTGCCAGGATTCCTTGGTCAGCCATTCCACCGTTGCCAGGGTCTTGGGGGTAAACACATTGCCGTCCCTGGGAGAAACGACAAACAGGATATTGTCCGTCTTGGTATAGGTATTCTGCAGCGCCTCGAAGGCCAGCAACTGCGGATTCTCCTCACTGAAGAACATACGGTAATCATTGCTGAAGCCGAGAAAGCGTGCTCCCGAAGCTGCCAGCGCAATAAGGATCACACTGAGTATCACCACCAGCCAGCGGTGGCGCAATATCCATATAAAATATGCCTGACTCATGGTGCGGGTTTCGTCCTTCTACACATTGGAATCGGTTATCATACTCCTGATTTCCCCGAATGCACTAGATTGTAATATGAAAAAAACCTTACTGATTATCGGTGCTATTTTTGCAGCTCTGATGCTGTTCTACGGAGCTGTATCCGCCCTGGTCAACCAGGGACACGCACTGGGCAGTTCCCTGATGACCTTTCTGCTGGTGATTGGCGGAACAGCGGCCCTGATCTGGATGGTTAAATCCGATCCGTGAGAATGAAGCCAATGACGCCGTTGGGCATCATTGGCCGCCAGGTTACTGGTGGTGGTGCCTCAGGCTCCAGGGATAAGGCGCATACTCGTCATCCCAATCATCAGGGGGCCAGAAACGATTACCCGGTTCATCATCATAATAATCCCGGCAACGGGGAATGATGCCTTTACGGCACAGGGTTCTGCGCCATTCGTACTTGATGAACTTCCTGAACATGGGTTTCTTGCGGGCCTTGAACCTCACCTTGTGACTGGGTGACCACTCGCTTTCACCAAATCCTGTTCCGGCAGAATCCCGGTCTGCAGCCTCGCTACTCTTGCGCTTCTTCTGTATGGCATAGCCCTGATGCCTGGGTTTCTTCTCCCTGAACACCGCCGCCGCAATCACTCCCATGGCGCTGTGATCACCCCATGCGTCGGCATAGGAATCCCCGATATCGGTGAAGTAAAAACGGTGCACCCGGTTTCGGCTGGTACGCCAGCCGTCGTATTCTGCGGTTTCCCAGGGCCCCAGCACGTATTTTACCTCCCCACGCTTGAGATGGGATTTGGCACCGCTGATGATATTCCGGCCATCCACGGCAATCACCACGCCGATACGTTCGCCGGTGCGGTTCTGAACACGGATGCTGTAGCGTTCACCGTCCCGCACTGCAATATAGGCGCGGCGTTTCTTGCTGCCGGAATTTGCGGGATACTGGTGCAGCTCCCCGCGGCTGTCTGAAATAACATCGATCTCAACGTCATCGTAGTAGTTGCCAGCCTCCGCCTGGACGGATAATCCCAGCAACAGGATCGTTGCAATCAGTATTGATTTGTATACAGGCATAATGGCTCTCCATTGGTCAGTCTGTAGCTACAGGCTATGCAAATCCGCCTGAACAAAGCCTGAACAGCACTGCGCTTCCATATACCAACCTGCCGGGGGGTATGCGACAATACGCGCCCCATGAATCCTCCTGCTGAACAAAGCGTATCTGCCCTCGCGCCCCCTCTGCCCGCAAAACCGGGCGAGCGCCTGCAGTGGGGGCGCTGCAGTGGTGCGGTGAGTGAACTGGCTGTCGCCAGGGCGGCGGAACAATGGCCGGGGCTGACCGTTGTCGTTGCCAGGGATATGCAGGAAGCGACACGTCTGGAACAGCAACTGGGGTTCTTCGTCAATGATCGGCAGCTTCCCATTCTGCATTTTCCCGACTGGGAAACCCTGCCCTATGATGTCTTTTCCCCTCTGCCGGAACTGGTCTCCCAACGCCTGCTGACCCTGCACCGGCTGCAGTCCGCGAGCAAAGGCATTCTCATCGTCCCTGTTGCCACGCTGCAGCAGCGCATACTCCCGCCGGACTACCTCGATGTACACAGCCTGGTACTGGATACTGGCGGAACACTCGAAATCGACGCCTTTCGCCGCAGGCTGGAGCGCGCAGGCTACCACTGCGTTTCCCAGGTCATGGAACACGGCGAGTTTGCAGTACGCGGCTCCCTGCTGGATCTGTTTCCCATGGGTGCGGCACGGCCCTACCGCATCGACCTGTTCGATGACGAGATCGACAGCATCCGGCTTTTCGATCCGGAAACGCAGCGATCTTCAGACAAGGTAAACAGCATCCGCCTGCTGCCTGCCCGGGAATTCCCCGTGGACGAGGACGCCATCAGGCGCTTCCGCCGGCAGTACCGCAATCAGTTCGAAGGTGATCCCCAGGCCAGCCTCATCTACCGCGAGGTCAGCGAAGGCAATCTGCCTGGTGGCCTGGAATACTACCTGCCCCTCTTCTACGAACAGACCGCCACCCTGTTCGACTACCTGCAGGAAGACTGCCTGGTCATACAACCGCAGGACATTCCGGGTGAAGCCGCACATTTTCATCAGCAGGTGGAGGAACGTTACGAACAGCGCCGCCACGATATCGAACGACCACTGCTGCCGCCTTCGCGCCTCTACCTGAACGCGGATGAACTGGTGCACCGGCTCAAACAGTATGCCGGCATACACTGGCATAACGGCCATGTGGATGAAAGACGCAAGGGTTTTGCCCGTCACTACAATTTTGATGTCCACCCGCTCCCTTCCCTCACCATACAGGCCAGGGCGGCAAACCCTGCCAGGCTGCTGCAGGACTATCTGGGCAGTGGCAGCAGGCCTGTACTGTTCACCGCCGAAAGTGCCGGGCGGCGCGAACACCTGCTGGACACATTGAAGGGTTTCGGCCTGGCCCCCAGAGCCGTCGATGATTTTCAGGCTTTTCTTGCATCGGAAACACCCCTGGCCATCACCGTCGCGCCGCTGGAAGAAGGTCTCGAACTTGGGCAACCTCCCCTGGCCATCATCCCGGAAACCCTGCTGCTCGGCGAGCGGGTACGCCAGACCCGCAAGCGGCGCAAGACCGGCCCGGACGCCGACCAGGTGGTGCGCAACTTGGCGGAACTGCAGATCGGTTCCCCGGTGGTGCACGAGGATCACGGCGTAGGCCGCTACCTGGGACTGCAACACCTGGACGTCGGCGGGCTGTCCATGGAATTCCTCACCCTGGAATATGCCCGGAAAGACAAGCTCTACGTCCCCGTCTCTTCCCTGCATCTCATCAGCCGCTACACCGGCGCCACGGAAGAGAACGCCCCCCTGCACCGCCTGGGCAGCGACCAGTGGGAAAAGGCCCGCAAGAAAGCGGCGCAGAAAGTGCGCGATGCCGCCGCTGAGCTCCTGGACATCTACGCCCGCCGGGAAGCCCGTCAGGGCTTTGCCTTCCCGCCTCCCGGCGAGGAATACAGCCAGTTCGCCGCCGAGTTCGAGTTCGAGGAAACCCCGGATCAGGAAAAGGCCATCGAAGACGTGATTGCCGACATGTGCTCGCCCCGCCCCATGGACCGGGTGGTCTGCGGCGACGTGGGTTTTGGCAAGACCGAGGTGGCCATGCGCGCTGCCTTCATGGCCACCCAGGGCGGCAAGCAGGTGGCCGTGCTGGTGCCTACTACCCTGCTCGCCCAGCAGCATTACGAGAACTTTGCCGACCGTTTCGCCGACTGGCCGGTGAAAATCGCGTCCCTGTCCCGCTTCAACTCAACGAAAGAAGTCAACGCCACCCTCGAGGGACTGGAGAACGGCACTATCGACATCGTGGTGGGCACCCACAAGATTCTCAGCCAGGGCATCGCGTTCAAGGACCTGGGGCTGGTCATCATCGACGAGGAGCACCGCTTCG
>DRLF01000280.1 GCA_011051425.1 Thiolapillus brandeum
CGAGGAAGACGAAGAAGCCGAACCGCTGGAACTGGAAGACCGCGTGGCCCGGGCCGAGGAGGAGATCGCCAGCCTGCGCAATGAACTACTCCAGGCCAAGCAGCAACTGGAAGACCTCGCCTCCGACGTGGAAGCCTTGGAAGCACAGCGCGACCGGGAGATCGAAATTCTCGAACAGGGTTGGACCGGCGCCAAGCGCGAGCTGACACAGGCGCGCAAGAAACTGCGCGACGAATACAAGGAGAAGATCAAGGCCCTCAAGGCCGAACAGAAGGAACAACAGAAAAAGCTCAAGGCCCGCATCAAGGGGCTGGACAAGGCCATTGCCGATGCCGAAGAGGCCCGCAAGCGCCTCACCAACAAGGGCCAACTGGAACTGATCCTCGCCGACCCCGACCTCATCGGCGAACTCAAGGACCGCTGGATCGATGCCGAGGTGGCCAAGCGCCTCGACTACCCCATCTTCATGGCCGTCAGCGAACGCGGTGGCAAGGATAACTCCGGCGAGTACGTCTTCGTCACCGACGAGGACGGCAACTACATCGACAACCCCGAAGACCACCGCCACCCCGGCCACATCGTGGACCAGGACCTGGTCAACTATGACCTGGGGCCGGAGGATTTGGAGGATGCCAGCAAGCTACCTGATGAAAAGCTCTGCATTGCCGAGGCCTTTGTGCGCTTTGCCCAGGAGCAGGGGTTTGATTTTTGGGAGGGGGAGTGATGGCGGTTTGTTTCCAAAGATTATTGTCATCATTAGAGTTTGTGAACCGGATAGACGCAGAGCTTTATCGGCCTGATTTGATAAGAAGCTATCAGTGCCTTATAAGTTCGGATCTTGCTCTACATAAAATGCGTTACCTGTGTTTGATTCGGAGTGGAACAACGCCACCGGATCGAGAAGACGGATTAACTGAAGGCGCGATACTTTTCAAAACAACTGATGTTCGGAATAAGGTCATATCCCCAACAGGAGATTTTTATCGTATACCTTTTTCAATCCATAGCAGAATGCTTAAAACGAGAATACAAAATGGCGATGTTTTGCTGAATATTGTTGGTGCTACATTAGATGTTATCGGTAGATCTGCATTTATGGCAGATCTTCAAGGACAAGAAGCGAATATTACCCAAGCTATGGTTTTTCTAAGAGGCAAAAGAGGGGATGTTTGCCCGGGCTATTTGTTCGCATATCTAAATACGGAGTACGCAAAAGACCAGATTCGCAGATACGCTAGACCTACAGGACAATACAACCTTAATTTGCATGAGGTCGGAGAGATAGTTGTTCCTTTATTTGATAGAGAAACACAATCTTGCATTGAAGAATTTGTTTATAAATCTGGGGAGTTACAGGAATCGTCTGTAGCAAAATATTCACAAGCCCAATCCCTCCTCGAATCCGAACTCGGCCTGGACAAGCTGACCTTCGACAAGCCCGTCAGCTACGCGGCGCGGTTTAGTGAGGTAGCGCTCAGCCAAGCAATTTCAGCCAACCGCATAGACGCGCAGTGTTTCAGCCCAGCCGCGCTTCAATATGAGCACGTTCTTTCAACATTGCCCAACGTGCAACCGATCCGTTTCCTGACAGCTGCCATGGTCAAGGGCGCTCAGCAAGAAGAGAGTCCTGATGGAACAATTCCGTATGTGAGCATCAAGCACATCCAGAACAACGAAATCGTCGCTGAAGGTAACAGTCGAAGGTTCAAGGGGATGCCTGTTGCTAAGCAAGGCGACCTTCTTCTTGCCATTACCGGAGCAACGATCGGCAAAGTAGGCATCGTTTCGAGATATGAGGAGCTGACATTCAGCGGCGATATGTTGGCAATCACCACAAATGGCTCGATCGACCCGCACTATCTGCTGGCTTTCTTGAGTCATAGCATTGGTCAGGTGCAGTTGCAGCGGTGGATCACGGGATCAACGAATGGGCATTTGTCTCCGCATGATGTCGGCAGGGCATTGATCCCGCGCCTGGACGAAAAGATAGAGGCTAGGATTGCATCATTGATTAAAGACTCCATCGACAAGACCCATGAATCAGAACGCCTGCTGGAACAAGCCAAACACCGCGTCGAAACACTCATCGAGGAGGCCATTGCCGCATGAAACTTGCCGAGGAAGACCGCGCCCTGCTGGAGGAGTTGTGCCAGCAGCATGGGGTGAGCATCCACAAGGTGCTGAAGCTTTTGGAGACGGTGCGCGAGTACGAATTCAAGGATCGCCGCCACGGCGTTTATGACGCCCTGCGCGAAATCCTGAAAATGCCGCCAGAGGCGCTGGAGCGATAGGCCATGGAAGAGGCGCCGCTGGACCGGGACGCTGTGCTGCACTGGCTCAAGGAGGAACTGGGCAGGCTGGCCGAGACCGCCAGCGAACAGGCCGCCTTGCACGCGCAGTTAAAGGAGGTGGCGCGCAGTGTGGAACGCTTGCAGAGCCAGGGGCACCCGATACCGGATGACCTACGACGGCTTAAACTGGACCTGATGATGCGCCTGGAAGACGGGGAGCAGGCAGCGGCCGAACTGAAACAGTGGGCGGAAGGCCTGCGGCCACTGCTGGCCAGCATCGACGCGGTGCTGACGGAGGCTAGGAAATCGGGCAATGGCCCCAAGAACAAGGGTGGCCGCAAGCGCAAGCAGAAGGTGCCGCGCACCAACCAGGAGGTGTTGCGGGAGTATCTGCTCGCCGCCTTGCGTGAACTGGGTGGCTCGGCCTCTTGCAGTAGAGTAAAGGATCATATGCGGGAGAGGCTGGCGGGCCGGTTTCTTCCGGGCGACCTAATGAAGCGGAAGACAGGCGAGATCGTCTGGGAGAACAACACCCACTGGGAGCGCAATGCGCTGGTGAAAGAAGGCATTTTGAAGAAGAACTCGCCGCGCGGTATCTGGGAGCTGGCGGAACGGGAAGATAAGACATGAGAATCAAGCGGCTGACCATCGAGGGCTATAAGTCCTTCCAGTACGAGACCACCATCGAGTTTCCCGCCGGCGCCGATGGCAAAAGTATCTTCCTCATCGGCGGCATGAA
>DRLF01000281.1 GCA_011051425.1 Thiolapillus brandeum
CACTTCGACGGTTTCGAGGACCTGCAGCAGGGTCGGGCCGGTGTACCAGGGCATCCGCTCGCTGGCGTGAACGACGTTGTCACCCTTGAGGGCGGAAAGGGGGATGAAGCGGACATCGGGAATTTCCAGTTTTTCCGCCAGACGCAGATAGTCGGCGCGAATGCGGTCGAACACCTGCTGATCCCACCCCATCAGATCCATCTTGTTGACGGCGATGACGACGTGTTTGATTCCCAGCAGGGAAACGATGAAGCTGTGACGCCGGGTCTGGGTCAACACCCCCTTGCGGGCATCGATAAGGATCACTGCCAATTCGCAGGTGGAAGCGCCGGTGGCCATGTTGCGGGTATACTGCTCGTGCCCCGGGGTGTCGGCGATGATGAATTTGCGCTTGTCGGTGGAGAAATAACGATAGGCGACATCGATGGTGATGCCCTGCTCCCGTTCCGCCTGCAGGCCGTCCACCAGCAGGGCGAGATCCAATTCCTCGCCTGTGGTGCCCATGCGCTCGCTGTCTTTTTTCAGGGCCTGGAGCTGATCTTCGTAGATCATCTGGGTGTCGTGGAGCAGGCGGCCGATCAGGGTGCTTTTGCCGTCATCCACGCTGCCACAGGTGAGAAAACGCAGCAATTCCTTGTTTTCATGCTGACGCAAATAGGCTTCGATGTCGGTCTGGATCAGATTGTCTTTGCTCATGTCGCAGTCTTTCCGGTCAGAAATAGCCTTCTCGCTTTTTGTCTTCCATGGAGGCGGCCTGGTCATGGTCGATAAGACGGCCCTGGCGCTCCGAGGTTTTCGCCAGCAGCATCTCCTGAATGATTTCCGGCAGCGTGGTGGCGCTGGATTCGATGGCGCCGCTCAAGGGATAACAGCCCAGGGTGCGGAAACGCACCATTTTCATTTGCGGCTTTTCCCCGGGCTCCAGGCGCATGCGCTCGTCATCCACCATGATCCAGGTGCCGTCGCGCCAGACCACCGGCCGTTCCTTGGCGAAATAAAGCGGGACGATGGGGATGTTCTCCCGGTAAATGTAGAGCCAGACATCCAGTTCGGTCCAGTTGGACAAGGGAAAGACGCGTATGCTCTCGCCCTTGTTGATACGTCCGTTGTAGAGATTCCACAGTTCTGGGCGCTGGTTCTTGGGGTCCCAACGGTGATGGCGGTCACGGAAGGAATAGACCCGCTCCTTGGCGCGGGATTTTTCCTCGTCGCGGCGGGCGCCCCCGAAGGCGGCATCGAAGCCGTATTTGTCCAGGGCCTGTTTCAGGCCTTCGGTCTTCCAGATGTCGGTGTGTTTCTTGCTGCCGTGGTCGAAGGGATTGATGCCCAGGGCCTTGGCTTCCGGATTCTGGTACACGATAAGATCGAATTCCTCCGCCACCCTGTCGCGCATCAGGTACATTTCCCGGAATTTCCAGGTGGTGTCCACGTGGAGCAGCGGGAAGGGCAGCCTGCCCGGATGGAAGGCTTTTCTGGCCAGGTGGAGCATCACCGAGGAGTCCTTGCCGATGGAATAGAGCATCACCGGGTTGTCAAACTCGGCGGCGACTTCACGGATGATATGGATGCTCTCGGCTTCGAGCTCTTTGAGGTGGGACAGTTTGTAATTGCTCATGTGCTGCAAATGTTGGTCGCGTCGGCGGGAAAGTAAACTTCTAAAGCATATCACAAGCGGCTTAGATCGAGCAGCTGTGGAATGGTTGCACCGCTCGGTGTATCTTACTTGTCTAGTTCAATCTTTTTGGATTATCAGGAGCTGAAGGCGATGGAAGAAAAACTACGTAAATTTGAGCAGGTCAGGGACGTACTGGATTATGGCAAGTTTCTCCATGCGGAAATGAAAGCGCTGGCCCAGCGGATCGAGGATCAGGAGCAAAGCGACAGAATCCGTTTGCTGCTCGATTATCTGAAGCGGCATGAGGATGAGCTGGCGGCAAGTCTGGAACAGTTCGAAAAGGAAACCCAGGAGCACATTTTGAGTTTATGGCTGCCTTATCCGCCCGATCCCAGGATCGAGAGGAAACTGCAGGCGATCAAGGTTCATCCCAATATGACCGTTGAAGAGATCGCCAAGATCGTGCTTGACTTCGAGGATGCCCTGATCGAGCTTTACAAGGAAGCGCTGAACGAAATCGACGACGTCCACGTTCAGGAAATCCTGCAAAACCTGGTACAGCTGGAAGATGCCGAGAAGCGCCGGTTCGCCATGAACCTGGCACGGATGGAAGGGATTTAGAATGCGCGTCACCGGGCCTTACTGAAAGGCCCGGTTTTTGATCAAATGTTCCACCACCGAAGGGTCCGCCAGTGTCGAGGTGTCGCCCAGATCCTCGATTTGTCCTGCGGCGATCTTGCGCAGGATCCGCCGCATGATTTTGCCTGAACGGGTTTTGGGCAGATCGGGGGCGAACTGAATCACGTCGGGTTTGGCGATGGGGCCGATTTCCTTGGCCACCAGTTCGATCAATTCCTGCTTCAACGCATCGCTTGGTTCGGCATCCGCCTTGAGGATGACGTAAGCGTAGATTCCTTGCCCTTTGATTTCATGGGGAAAGCCGACCACAGCGGCTTCGACGACATCCGGATGATCCACCAGCGCGCTCTCAATTTCCGCCGTCCCCAGCCGGTGGCCGGAGACGTTGAGCACATCATCGACCCGACCGGTGATCCAGTAATAGCCGTCCTCATCTCGGCGGGCGCCGTCCCCGGTGAAATAATAGCCCGGATACAACTTGAAGTAGGTTTCGATGAAGCGTTCATGATTGCCATACAGGGTTCTCGCCTGTCCCGGCCAGGATCGCTTCATGGCCAGGACCCCTTCGCCGGGGCCTTCGATTTCTTCGCCCCTGTCGTTCAGAATGGCCGGCTCTATGCCGAAAAACGGCCAGCTTGCCGAACCCGGTTTCA
>DRLF01000282.1 GCA_011051425.1 Thiolapillus brandeum
GGGATGGGGCCTCTGGCTGGCATCTCTGCCGCCTGAACCGCCAGCACCAGCAAACTGCCCGCAGCCAGCAAGACCGTTGTCTTGTTCAAAATTTTCATGGTTCACCTCCAGGGTGAGAACTACACCGGGTTAATAACAATCAGTCTGTGGCCACCAGGCTATAGGTCGCATGACAGGCCACGCAGTTGTTCATCAGGGCTGTCAGCTGCTCCCGGGTCTGCAGGGGGTCACCCAACTGCTCGGCATCCAGCGCCAGCTGGTCAAATTTCGAGTGGGTGCCGAATCCCAGTTTCTTGAACTCCAGGGGCAGCTTGCCGATCAGCGCCGGCGGCACCGCAGTCTGGGCTGCCATGCCCACTTTCCTGGCCGCTGCTGCCGCTGCTGCCATATCTTCCGTATTAGTAGCGGCGATGATTGCCTGTACGGCCACCAGGAAATCACGCATCTCACCCAGCACCATATTGCGCTCGGCTGTTGTCAGTTGCAGCGCCTGGCGACCATCCGGTGCCTGTACCACGCTGCCGACAAAACCGAATTTATACACCGCAGCGCCAATAGCGAGCAGCAGAAGCAACAGGACAGTCCAGCAAAATTTACACATTCATTTGTTCCAGTAATCGTAGAAGGATGGGGAATTCTACCCCAGTTGCAGCCCATCCCTGGGCAATGACTTTCTCAGCGCCCACCGCGCCGCTTCCCACGGCCTTTGCCACCACGCTCCGTCGCGCTGTTGACGATGGCATCCACTTCTTCCTGTGACATCAGCTGCGCTTCATACACGATGCCCAGGTTTTCGATTTGGCCGACAAATGCCCGCAGGTGATTTCTGGAACCCCGTTCGAGATTTTCATATGCCTGCACCACATCGGCATGGGAGGATTCCGCGATAGCCTCCTCGAGATCGCCGATATCAAGTTCCTCGATGTAGCCACCGACATGCAATGCCTCTTCCAGGGATGCATTACCCCGGTCGACAAGTGCACGGTACAGGGTGGACAGTTCTTCGTTCTGGAAAACGCCAACCGTATCGTCGGTAACAGGATCCACCAGGCCGTACTTGTCTATCTTGCTCTTCATGCTGTCCATGTGGCGTTGTTCGGAACCGGAAATATTGTTGAAAACCGGGTGCTGCCACTGATCGAACAAAGTGATATACACATCACGGGCCAGCTTTTCCTCTTCCCGCATGAAAACCAGAGTGGCGGCTTCCGCATCCGACAATGCCGTTGTTACCTGGGTACCTGTGTTTCCCTGGCCGCCGGCGCCCGGTTTTCCACCTTTCCATCCTGCCTGCAACGGACTGACGGCCAGTAATGCGGCCAGGGGAAGGGCTAATGTGATCGTCTTAATTTTCATCTTGAATTCTCCTGATATCCGGTTAACAAGGAAGTCTGGCGGACTTCCTTTTTCATAGTTTCAGTGTAGGCCCATTCCTTTTCT
This sequence comes from Thiolapillus brandeum, assembly GCA_011051425.1. Lineage (GTDB taxonomy): Bacteria > Pseudomonadota > Gammaproteobacteria > Chromatiales > Chromatiaceae > Thiolapillus > Thiolapillus brandeum_A. The sequence goes on from DRLF01000282.1 coordinate 1,441, forward strand.
GAAATATTTCCGGACAGGGCAGACATGTTTCAAAATGTTTCCGCGTAGCGATCGTGAAGAGTGATATTTGTTACCATGATTTCATGAGCCACCAATCCCCCCTGATACTGATCGTGGATGACGACAGGGCACTGCGCGATCTGCTGCAGCGCTACCTTAGGGAACAGGGTTTTTCCACGGCCGCCGTGGCCGATGGCGAGGCCATGAAAAGCTGGCTCGCGGACCACGACCCCGATCTGGTGGTCATGGACCTGATGCTGCCCGGCGAGGACGGGCTCAGTCTGACCCGTCATCTGCGCGCCTCGACCAGGCTGCCGGTCCTGATACTTTCCGCCAAAGGGGAAGACATCGATCGCATCGTCGGGCTGGAAATCGGGGCGGACGACTATCTTGCGAAGCCTTTCAATCCCCGGGAACTGGTAGCGCGGATACGCGCCGTGCTGCGCAGAAACAGCCAGCCTACTGAAGAAAAAGAAGCTACCGGCACGGACAACAGGCTGTATCACTTTGGTTCCTACGTTCTGAATCTGCAAAACTACAGTCTGCAGCGGGATGGGGAGGAAATCCCCCTGACCAGCGGGGAAATCACCTTGCTGGCACTGCTGGTACAACACCCCAACCGTGTGCTTACTCGGGATCATCTGATCGATCTTCTCAAAGGCTATGACCGCTCGCCTTTCGACCGCAGCATCGACGTGCGCATTACCCGCCTGAGGCACAAGATCGAAGCCGACCCCAAGCATCCACGCTATATCCGCACCGTCTGGGGCAAAGGCTATCTGTTCAGTCCCCAGGGTTCAGAAACCTGAATCATGCGCTTTCCCAACACCCTGTTCGCCCGCACCAGCCTGACGATTTCGGGTGCACTGCTTGTCTTCATCCTGTTCACAGGATTCGTAGTATTGAACTACATGCTGCTGCCCGTGGCCCGGCAAAGCGCAGGGGATCTGGCCGCTCTCATGGTGCTGTCGGCCAGAACCTGGACGGAGCTGCCAGCATCCGCACGCAAGGACTTCCAGAAAGAATTGCGCAGCACTCACGACCTGATACTGCAGGCAACACCGCCAGAGGCTCCCCTGAAGGCGCTGCTGCTGCATTCGCCTTACATGCTGTTTCTGGAAGAAGCACTGAGCGCCCGCCTGGGCCAGACTCTGCATATCCACCAGTCGGATGATACGCCGGACCTGTACTGGGCCATACTGCCAATTGCCGGCAAAACGCTATACCTGGGAATAAACCATGACCATATCGGTGCAGAACCGCCCCGCGCCGTTGTCAGTATTCTTCTGGGCGCCAGCCTTTTTATCCTGCTGACCACCCTGCTGGTGGTTCGGCGCATCACCCGGCCCCTGGAAACCCTGTCCCGGGGCGTACAGCGGCTGGGCCAGGGGACGCATTCTCTGCCCCTGCCGGAAGAGGGACCCAGGGAGCTGGCAGACCTGGCGCGGAAATTCAACCAGTTGAGCAGTGAAATAGAACGCCTGCTGGAAAACCGCACCACCCTCCTCGGCGGAATCTCTCATGATCTGCGCACACCGCTGGCCAGGTTGCGCATCGCCGCAGAACTGTTGCGTGGCCGGGAGGACGATGATCTGCTCGACAGCATGCAGCAAGACATGGAGGAGATGGACACCCTGATCACCCGCACCCTGGAACTGGCGCGAATGATGCAGCAGGACAGGCTGCAGGACAAACAAACGGATCTGGCGGTACTGGTGGCTGAAATCGGCGCGGCACGCATAGAGGCAGGCAGACAACTGCACATCGAGGCAGCATCGCCCTGCAGGGCCGTGATCAACGAACTGGTGCTGCGGCGCATCCTGAACAATCTTCTCGACAACGCCTTCCACTATGCGGGCGAGAAACCCGTTGACCTGCACCTGCATTGCTCCGGGAGCAAGGCGCAGATCTGCATTCTGGATCAGGGAGCTGGCATCCCTGACGACCAGCTCGGCAGGGTACTGCAGCCCTTCTACCGGCTAGACCCTTCCCGCAACCGCGGCACCGGCGGCAGCGGGCTGGGCCTTGCCATCGTGCAGCAACTGGCCCAGCTCCAGGGTTGGAAGATAACGCTGAACAACAGGAAGACAGGCGGCCTTTCTGCCTGTGTCGAAATCCCGCGGGACCAGCCCGGACAGCAACAGTCGTAAACAGCTAAGCCATGGACTCAATTTCGAATTCACAGCTGAACAGCGATATGGGCACTATGTGAAATATCCTGACTAGCGCCGGTGCAGACGCTCATTGATAACCTGCTCCCTGAAATCCTGAATGTTTCCACCCTTCTTGATCGAAGCATACAAGGCCTGTTTTTTCTGTTCTGGCAATGAACCGTAAATGGCATAGGTGCCCACGTAGGATGCTTTCAGGGTCGCCTCCAGTTCCTGAACACTGGAGGTTGCAGGAATGTCACCTGCCCTGGCGCCCACGACCGTACTGGTGATGGTCTGAGTTGCAATCGCGCCTGCGCTGGCCAGTTGCACGGCGCCAACGCTCAGCAGCAAGGCAGCTGCAGTCCGGAAAATTTTTTGTCTGATGCTCATCCTGTCTACCCAAAATGTGACCAAGTTCATGGTGTACATTATTGGGCACCAGCCCGGCCAGGAAAATAAGGAATGAATTGGGCGACAATAGGTATTAGAAATACCTGATATAGGTCGTCTCCGACAATGCTGCTCGAGAGGACTGGCAGCGCTGAAGCCTTATCTGCTCAGCTTGCGCAGGGTGGCCAGACTCCACAGATTCCGGCTGACCCTGTCATTCCAGCTGACCTGCCCTTCCTTCACCCAGGCCAGGCCCTCGCCGCCGCTGCGCAGATCCCTGCCATACCAGTATCGCCAGTACTGGGCGCGGGGATCGGCGAGTTCCATGCTGCGCCAGTCCTTGTCGATGACCTTGACCAGCTTGCCATCCCTGTAGTATTCCGCCCGGTAGTCGGCAAAAGTCGTGGTATCAATATACTGGTCACGGTAGTCGTACCACCAGTTGGCACTGCGGTTGACGCTGCGCAGGTGATACACCTCTTTGCCCCTGGCCTCACAGGAAGGTTCCAGGCCATCAGGCGCCGGATCGAGCATGCCCAGACAATCGGGAAAACGGATTTTTCCCAGCAGGGTATGGTTTTCATCTTCAGGGCGGCGCAGATAGATA
>DRLF01000283.1 GCA_011051425.1 Thiolapillus brandeum
CGGCGCATCCGATAACTGCGTTGAAGTTCTTACCAATAGATTGCTATTGGCTGCGAACTTCGCCTTGTTCTCGAAAACGCCGGGCACAATCTGCTTCGCTCAGATTTAATCAGCGATTCCCTAGGAAACTTCTGACTGATTCCTTAGTGTAGAAATACGCTTAAGCTATTGATATTGTAGCATTCTGTATGATGCGGTTTCGTGCCATGACTGTAGATCGGGCTTCAGCCCGACAACGGCGGCCACAACGGAGCAATGTCGGACTGAAGTCCGACCTACGAACACTGCTTCTCCATCATCAGGGGTGTGACCAGAGGGCTCATGAAGGTTAGCGACCCAGCAATACCAGCGCCCAGACCAGCAGGAACAGGCTGATAGCGAGGAATACGGCGGCAGAGCCGATGTCCTTTGCCTGACCGGAAAGTTCATGGTGCTCGGGGCCGATGCGGTCGACCACGGCTTCGATGGCAGAGTTGAGCATTTCGACGATGGGCACCAGCAGCCAGCTGGCGATCAGGAGTGCACGCTCCACCCCGGTCTGGCCCAGCCACAGTCCCAGGGGGATGATCAGCAGGGAGACGGCCACTTCCTGGCGGAAAGCCGCTTCGCTGCGAAAGCAGGAGACAAAGCCCTGCATGGAATAGCCGAAGGCCTTGATCAGGCGGGTGATACCGGTGTTGCCGGGCTTGTTTGTGCTCATGCCTGGTCCTCGCCGGGCTGCCAGTGAAGATCCAGTTCACGGGCCGCACGAACATCGTCCAGGCGGCGCACCGGCAGGCTGTAAGGCGCGCCTTTGAGTTTTTCGGCATCTGTTTTCGCTTCTTCCCGAATCTGTATCATGGCATCGACGAAGGCATCCAGGCTTTCCCTGGCTTCGGTCTCCGTCGGTTCGATGAGGAAGCATTCCGGCACCAGCAGGGGAAAATAGGTGGTGGGCGCATGCATGCCATAGTCCAGCAGGCGCTTGGCGAAATCCATGGCATTCACGCCCAGTTCCTTCGCTTCCTTTTTCAGGGTGATGATGAACTCATGGGTAGCGCGGCGTTCGGGATAGGCTGCTGTAAAGCCGGCATCCATGAGCCGCTTTAGCATGTAATTGGCGTTCAGGGTGGAATAGTCAGCCACCCGGTGCATGCCTTCTGCTCCCAGCATCTTTGCGTACACATAAGCGCGCAGCAGTACACCGGCATTGCCGGCAAAGGCAGAAAGGCGGCCGATGCTCTGGGGGCACTGTTCCTCGGTCAGCCAGTGGAAGTCGCGACCGTCCGTGCCAACCATGGGAATGGGCAGGAAAGGCAGCAGCCGCTCGCTCACGCCCACCGGCCCGGCACCGGGGCCGCCACCACCGTGGGGGGTGGAGAACGTCTTGTGCAGGTTCATGTGGATCACATCGAAGCCCATATCGCCGGGGCGCACCCGTCCGAGTATGGCGTTGAGATTGGCGCCGTCGTAGTACAGCAGGCCGCCGGCCCCGTGCACCCTGTCGGCGATTTCCTTGATACGGCGTTCGAACACTCCCAGGGTGGAGGGGTTGGTGAGCATGATGCCGGCAGTCTGGGGTCCCAGTGCGTCCTGCAGTGCATCCATGTCCACATCGCCGTCGGCTTTGGTGGGAATTTCCCGCGCCTTGTAGCCGCACATGACGGCCGTGGCCGGGTTGGTGCCGTGGGCCGCATCGGGTACGAGGATCTCAGTACGTCCGGTGTCGTTCCGGGCATCATGATAGGCCCGTATCATGGCGATGCCGGAGAACTCCCCCTGAGCCCCGGCCATGGGCGCCAGCGAAACCGCGGACATGCCGGTGACTTCCTTGAGGATTTCCTGCAGTTCATGCATGGCGCTCATGAAGCCCTGGCTGTGGGTGTCCGGTGCCAGGGGGTGGCGGTTGATGAGCCCCGGCAGCATGGCCAGGCTGTTGCAGGCTCTGGGGTTGTATTTCATGGTACACGAACCCAGGGGATAGAACTGGGTGTCGATGGAGAAGTTTTTCTGGGACAGGCGGGTGTAATGGCGGACCGCCTGCATCTCTGATACTTCAGGCAGCCGGGGTTTGCGCTTGCGCAACAGCTTTTCCGGAATGCCGGCTGGTTTGTCAGCTGAAGGAGCCTGTGCCTGGGCGCGGCGGCCGGGTTTTGAATGTTCGAATATGAGCATGGGTGGCGTTCCGGGGTTCCTGTCGGGCTGAAGCCCGACCTGCGGTGGATATATTGTCAGTCGAATTTGGCCATGGTGGCGCAGGCGCCCTGGCGGCGTGAGGCCAGCACCTGTTCCATTTTCAGCCGGTACTTGTCCATGTCGTTCCCGCTGCGGTTCTCGGTGGCGCAGATCAGCAGGGCATTGCCAAGTTCCGGGTAGTGTGTCGCCAGATCGAAACCGCCGAGGACATTGTGGGCAGCCAGTGTGCGCAGCACCTGCCTGGTTTCCATGGGCAGTGTCAGTACGGCTTCGTGGAACACCGAGCCGCTGAAGCGGGGTTCTATCTCTCCCAGGCCGGTGAGCTTTCCCACCAGCAGCTGCAGATTGCCGTGGCATCTGCGGGCGATACGGCTGAGTCCTTCAGCGCCCATGAGGCTCATGTGAATGGTGGCGGCGGTGACCATCAGCCCCTGGTTGGTGCAGATATTGGAGGTGGCTTTGGAGCGGCGGATATGTTGTTCCCGGGCCTGCAGGGTCAGGGCGAAGCCTTCCCTGCCGTCCAGGTCGACGGTGCGGCCGATGATGCGTCCCGGCATCTGCCGTACCAGCTTCTGGCTGCAGCACATGAAGCCGAAATAGGGGCCACCTGAGGACAGGGGAGCGCCCAGAGGCTGTCCTTCGCCGCAACAGATGTCCACGCCCTGTGGGCCCCATTCCCCGGGAGGCGTGAGCAGGGCCATGGCCAGGGGATTGACCACGGCAATGGACAACATGCCGTTGGCCTGGGCCCAGCCGGCCAGCACATCCACGTCTTCCAGCACACCAAAAAAGTTGGGCTGGGGTATGACCAGCGCGGCGAAATCCCCGCCCTTGTGGCGGTTCAGGTCATCCAGGCTGGTCTGGCCGGTCTTGTCGTCATAGGCGACTTCCACCAGTTCGATACCCTGGTTCTTTACCAGCGTGTGCACCGTTGCCCTGTAGTGGGGATGCAGGGCCCGGGGTATGAGAATGCGCCGGGATTTGGACTTGCGGTTGGCGCGCACAGCCATGAGTACAGCCTCGGCCAATGCTGATGCGCCGTCATACAGGGATGCATTCGACACGTCCATGGCCATGAGCTCGGTCATCATGCTCTGATATTCGTAGAGCAGCTGCAGGGTGCCCTGGCTGGCCTCGGCCTGGTAGGGGGTGTAGGCGGTGTAGTATTCGCCCCTGGTGGCCAGTTGCCAGACGGCAGCCGGGATATGATGGTCATAGGCGCCGGCGCCGATGAAGCACAGGGGCTGGCCGTCTTCCCGGGCCTTTTCCTGCATCAGTGTGCTGATTTCCTGCTCCCACAGGCCATCGCCCAGGCTTTCCAGACTGCCGCAGCGCAGGGCATCGGGGATCTCGTCGAACAGGTCGTCAATGCTTTCCGCGCCAATGACGTCCAGCATCTGCCTTACTTCCTTGTCTGTGTGGGGAATGAAAGGCATGGATCAGTCTTCTTCGGCCAGGGCGGCGTAGGCTTCGGCATCCAGCAGTTCATCCAACTGGGCGGGATTGCTGAGGCGGAGCCTGAATATCCAGTTGTCGTAGGGAGCTTCGTTGATGGCTTCGGGGCTGTCTGCCAGTGCCTCGTTGGCTTCTGTCACTTCGCCGTCCAGGGGGCTGTAGACATCGGAAGCAGCCTTCACAGATTCAACCACCGCGCATTCGTCGCCGGCGGTAAGCTGGGTGCCCACTTCGGGAAGTTCCACGAACACCAGATCGCCCAGCAGTTCCTGGGCATGATCGGTGATGCCGACGCTCACCGTGCCGTCGCCTTCGTCGCGCACCCATTCATGTGATTTGGTGTATTTGAGATTGTCGGGGGTGTTGCTCATGTTGCTGTCCTCTTGAATATAGATTTAGATGCAGCTCTTGCCGTTGCGGACGAAGGGCGGTCTGACCAGCCTGACGGGCAGTTTCCTGCCGCGTATGTCCACGGTGATCCCGTCACCGGCGTCGGCGCTGATGCGTGCCAGGCCGATGGCACGTTGCAGTGTGGGGGAAAATCCGCCGGAGGTGATTTCACCCACTTCACGTTCGCCTTCATACAGTTTCTGATGATTGCGCAAAACGCCCTTGCCTTCCAGCAGCAGGCCGGTGAACAGGGGAAGGTTGCCGCTGACTTTCTGCACCACCAGCGCGCTGCGGCCGATGAAATCGCGTTCCAGGTTGCCCAGGGGGACCGTCCAGGCGAGGCCGGATTCCAGAGGGGATGTGTCTTCGTCCATGTCGGCGCCGTAGAGATTCATACCGGCCTCCAGACGCAGGGTGTCTCTTGCGCCCAGCCCGCAGGGTCTTACCCCGGCCTCTGCCAGCGCGTTCCACAGTGCGACGACCTGGTTTTCCGGCAGCAGCACCTCGAAACCGTCTTCGCCGGTATAGCCTGTCCGGCCGACGAACCATTCGCCGTTGGTTGCGGCGTGGAAAGGGCCGAGCTGCCCGGCTGCTTCGCGCAGATCATCCGGCAGCAGGGGCAGGGTCTTTTCCCGGGCTTTGGGGCCCTGTATGGCAATCATTCCCAGATCACGGCGGGGCTGGATGGCCACGTCTGCTCCCTCTGCCTGGCGTTCCATCCAGGCGATATCCTTCTCTGTGGTGGCGGCGTTGATCACCATGCGATACCAGTCATCGCTCATGTAATAGACGATAAGGTCGTCGATCACGCCGCCATTTTCTTTCAACATGCACGAATACAGCGCCTTTCCCGGCGTCTTGAGCTTGTCGATGTCGTTTGCCAGCAGGTGCCGCAGGAAG
>DRLF01000284.1 GCA_011051425.1 Thiolapillus brandeum
GGAGAAAAGACCGATGTTGCCCTGGTCATCAGTGACGTGCAGATGCAGCCCATGGACGGCTACACCCTGCTGAACCGGCTGAAGGAAACTCATCCCGAAATGCCTGTCGTTCTGATGACAGCCTACGGCACCATCGACAAGGCGGTGGGTGCCATGCGCAATGGCGCTGCGGATTTTCTGGTCAAGCCTTTCGAGGCGGAAGTGCTGCTCAAAATGGCGGAGCGCTTCATGATCTCGGTGGAAGATTCGGACGATGGTGACATGGTCACCGCAGATCCTTCCAGCAAGGAGCTGGCCCGGCTTGCGCAAAGGGTTGCCGCTTCCGATGCCACCGTGATGATCAGCGGTGAATCCGGTGTGGGCAAGGAAGTGCTGGCACGCTATATCCACAATCATTCCCAGCGTGTTGGCAAGCCCTTTGTCGCCATCAATTGTGCAGCCATTCCGGAAAACATGCTGGAAGCCGAACTGTTCGGATACGAGAAGGGCGCCTTTACCGGAGCCCATCAGGCGAGGCCCGGGAAATTCGAGCAGGCACAGGGCGGGACACTGTTACTCGATGAAGTCACGGAAATGGACAAGGGACTGCAGACCAAACTGCTGCGCGTACTGCAGGAAAGAGAAGTGGAACGCCTTGGCGGGCGACGCGTCATCGACCTGGATGTGCGGGTGCTGGCGACTAGCAACCGTGATCTGCGTCAGGCCGTTCTCGATGGTGAGTTCCGGGAAGACCTTTATTACCGCTTGAATGTCCTGCCCATCGAATTGCCGCCCTTGCGTGACCGCCGCGAGGACATCCTCCCCCTGGCAAGAAAATTCATCCAGCGTCATTTACATGGCCAAACCATGCCGGAACTTTGTCACGACGCCATGAACCGGCTGCATCAGTATGCCTGGCCCGGCAACGTGCGTGAACTGGAAAATGTTATCCAGCGTGCCCTGATCCTGAAATGCGCAGACCGGATAACGGCCAGGGACATACATTTTGAAACCATGACGGGTATCCAGCCACCGGCGGAAAGCCGTTCCTGCGATAAAACACTGAACCTGGTGCAGGAAGAACGCCTGAACGATGACCTGAAACAGCGGGAAGCCGACCTTATTCTCAACGCACTGGAAGCAGGGGGCAGCCGCACGGAAGTGGCGCAAAAGCTGGGCATCAGTCCCCGTACCCTGCGTTACAAGCTGGCCAAGCTCAGGGATGCCGGTGTGCCGTTACCTGCCTGAGTTGGCCTGAAACATGCATACAAATTGTCAGGGGACAGAAAACTGCCACTTTGATGAATTACAGACAGACCGGAGAATAACGTGAGTACCGTCGATATCAATCAACTGCTGCACCAGATGCGTCATATGGCGGCCATGGCCGACAAGAAACCGAATGCCATGCTGGAGGGAAATGACTCGGGCCCGGCTTTTGGCAATATCCTGAAGGACTCCATAAACAGCGTCAACGAACTGCAGCAGGGTGCAAATGAGCTGGCGACAAAATTCGAAGTGGGCGATCCCTCTGTGAATCTGACAGAGGTAATGGTGGAGCTGCAAAAAGCCAGCGTGTCCTTTGAGGCCATGAAACAGGTGCGCAACAAGCTGCTCAACGCTTACAAAGATGTCATGAGTATGCAGGTTTAACCGGCTGAGAATCGGACGATACGATGGATCTTGTAAAGACAGACAACCTGCTGGCGCAAGTACGGGGGTTCAGCAGCCTTCCGGCGGTCAGGCAGATCGGCCTGATGGTGATGCTGGCGGCGACTATTGCGCTGGCGGTGGCGGTTGTGCTGTGGTCGCAAGCACCGAACTACAGCATTCTGTACGGGAACCTTTCCGCCGATGACCTTGCCGAAGTGGCCGGTCTGCTGGATGCCGCAGATGTTCCCTACAAGGTGGAACATGCCAGCGGTTCCATTACGGTGCCATCCAGCAAGGTACACCAGCTGCGCATCCGCCTGGCAACCCAGGGAATGCCCAAGGGCAAGGCAACAGGCTATGAAGTGCTGGACAAGGAAACCGCATTTGGACAAAGCCGGTTTCTTGAAAAGGTGCGTTTTCAGCAGGCGCTGGAAGGTGAACTGGCCAATTCCATACGTTCTCTCGATGGTGTAGCGGAAGCCAGGGTGCATCTGGCATTGCCCAAGGAATCGGTTTTCGTCCGTGACCGTGTCAAGCCGGAGGCATCTGTCCTGTTGAAGCTGAAAGGTGGACAGAGTCTGGACAAAGCCCAGATCGCAGGTATCGTCCATCTGATTGCTGCCAGCGTACCCAAGATGAAACCTGAAAATGTAACCGTTGTGGATCAGCAGGGGCGCTTGCTGAGTGAAAAGGAAACTTCTTCAGCAATAGGTTTGAGCAATACACAGTTTGAATATACCCGACAGCTGGAAGATGCCTATATCCACAGAATCCAGGATATCCTGAGTCCTTTCGTGGGTACGGCGGGAATACGCGCCCAGGTCGTGGCTGATGTTGATTTCACATCAATGGAACAGACCCGCGAGAGCTTTGTGCCCGAGAAAAACCTGGTACGCAGCGAAGATATACGTGAAGAAAAGAACAGCCTGCTGGATCCCATGGGTGTTCCAGGTGCCCTGACCAACAAGCCGCCAAGAAGCGGAACTGTCGCGACATCGGCGCCGGTGGCCAACACAGAAACCAGCGGCAATACTTCCAGCCATGTCGTACGCAATTATGAACTGGATCGCACCATCATCCATTCCCGTCATGCTCCTGGCCGTATCCAGCGCCTGTCAGTGGGTGTGGTGATCGATTACAGAAAGAAGTATCTCGATGGGGACAAAGTGGAATCCGTGCCCATGACGCCCGAGGAGATCAAACACATCACCGCGCTGGTGAAAGAAGCCGTTGGCTTCGATGCCACCCGCAACGACAGCGTCGATGTCATCAATCTGCCCTTCGAGAGTCTGCCGCAGATGGAACCTGCAGAAGAACTGCCTCTGTGGCAACAGCCCTGGGTGTGGGAACTGGCGAAACCATTGCTCGGCGGCCTGTTCGTCCTGTGGCTTGCTCTTGGAGTATTGCGCCCGACTTTGCGGAATCTCGCCGACTCAGGACAGCTGCTGGAAGCCAATGCAGACGGTGAGGTACTGCTTGCAGGAGAGGCCGGCAGTGCTTTTGCCGGGCTTCCCACCCCGGAAGGTGAAGCAGGAGAAGCCCTGAAGGACATGCCGCTCAAGGAAGATGAAGTGGTGCTCAGCAATGATGCCCGCCAGGCAAACGAAAACCGGGAGGGTTCTGCGGACAAGGTCGATATCGAGACAGCCAGAAGCCTGGTCCAGCAGGACCCGAAAAGAGTCGCACAAGTCGTAAAAACCTGGGTACTGGATGATGAGTGAAACAGAAGAACAAACTGCTGACGGTGTAACCCGGGCCGCCATTTTCATGATGAGTCTGGGCGAAAAGGAAGCTGCCGCAATACTGCGCCACATGGAGCCCAAGGAAGTGCAGCGTGTAGGCGCCGCCATGGCCTCGCTGACGCATGTGACGCATGAGCAGATCGATGGGGTCCTGGGCGAATTTGTGGATGCGGTAAAGACTGAAACGGCTTTGGGGCTGGATTCTGAAGAATACGTCCGCAATACGCTGGTGGAGGCCTTCGGCGTGGAAAAGGCAGCCAGCCTGGTGGACAGGATTCTGACGCGGCCCAATTCCAAAGGCATCGAATCGCTGAAATGGCTGGACCCCCGCGCCATCGCCGAGATATTCCGTTTCGAGCATCCGCAGATCGTGTCCATCGTCCTGTCCTATCTCGAAACCGAGCAGGCGGCCGAGGTGCTCAAACATTTTCCCGAAGAACGCCGTGCCGACGTGCTGATGCGCATCGCCACGCTGGATGGTGTGCAACCTGCGGCGCTACAGGAACTCGATGAAATCCTGGAAAGGCAGTATGCAGGCAGTTTTTCACTGACCAGCCCCGCCTCGGGCGGCAAGGAGACTGCTGCCAATATTCTCAATTTCCTGGATGCAGATTCCGAGCAGAAGATCACCGAAACCATTCAGCAGGTCGATGCCGAGCTGGCAGAAGAAATTCAGGGTCTCATGTTTGTATTCGACAATCTTTTGGATGTGGATGACCGCGGTATCCAGACCCTGCTGCGGGAAGTCGCCTCCGATACGCTTATGCTGGCGTTGAAGGGCGCCGATGTTGCGGTGAAGGAAAAGATCTTCAAGAACATGTCGCAGCGCGCAGCTGATATGTTGCGCGACGATCTGGATGCCAAAGGACCTGTGCGCCTGAGCGAAGTGGAGGAAGCCCAGAAGGAAATCCTCGCGGTCGCCAAGCGCATGGCTGATGACGGTGAAATCGCGCTGGGTGGCAGCGGTGGTGATGAGTTTGTCTGATCCCGGTTCACCCGCACTGAAGCAGGCCAGACGCTGGCAGGCGCCGGACTTGTCCTTCGAGGATGAAAATCCGCCAGAAATGGCCGCTGAAACGGCGCAGCCACCTACTGCGGCGCAGCTGGAAGAAGTGCATCGGCTGGCCCGCCAGGAAGGGTTCCAGCAGGGCCTGGAAGAGGGTTTGCGTGAAGGCCGCAGGCAATCTGCCGAGAAGATAGTCCTGCTGGACAGCCTGCTGCAGTACCTGGCCCAGCCATTCGAACAACTGGATGATCAGGTGGAAGAGCAGCTCGTGGCGCTGGCGCTGGCGGTTGCCA
>DRLF01000285.1 GCA_011051425.1 Thiolapillus brandeum
CATGAAGGCATTTGTCGGGTTAAGTTTTTCATTTCTTTTATATTTTGTTTCATGGCAGGCCGTGTTTGCCAATCCCCTCTTTCATTCCGCCGGGTTTCATCATATTTTCAACGGCACGGATTATCGGGGGCCTGGTGAGCATCTGGCCAATACGAGAAGCGCGTTCAGCGGTGACGGCAAAGTGGTTGTTCTGCTGGAACTGGGAGCGGGTACACGCGGGATATTCATCCATGATTTCGACAGCCAGGGTCAGGCGCAGGAGGTGACCATACTGTCAGAAATCGGGGGTATCATTCTGAATCCCGGACTGGTCAGTAACGGCGATGGAAGCCGGGTGTTTTTTGTCGCCGGAACGGCCGACGACAATGACAATATCAATCTGTTCTGTATGCTGAACGGAAAGACGGGAAGCATCAGTATCCTGCGGCGATACGATCGCGCAGCGGTGGAGGACCCTGTTCACATGGCCACAGATGCTGCCGGCAACTACCTTTATTTCAATGAAAGCGACAACGGTGATCAGGGGGATCTCTGGCGTATCGATGTCAACAATCTCAACCCCTTTGCGCCGCCCGAGCGTGTTGTCGAAGCGTATACCATCCCCCATCCTTCGGGCAATCTGGGGCGGTTTGTCGGTGAGTTCGATGTATCGGATGACGGCAGCGTCATCGTATTCTTTGTCGATGGGAACGTCGAAGCCGATGGCTCGCTGATATCGAGATATGACAGAGAGCTGTTCGTGAAAACAGTTGCCGGTATAGACAACCTTACGCATGATGATCAGAATGCCAAAACCGGTGTGCGCATCAGCGGTGACGGTTCAACCATCATTTACCGTGGCAACAATGATCATAAGGATGCCTGGATGATCACGACACCGGATGCCGGCGTGAATGCCGCCCAACGCATCGACGAAACCCATCACAGTTGTGGCCCGCGACCGGTGATTACCCGGGATGGCAGGCAGTTTTTCGCCCGTTCCGCCAGGGATGGGTTTGGCAGCTGTGATGCCTATCTGATCAATACCGACGGCAGCGGCAGAAGGATGGTGGATCCCAGTCCGGCAACCGGCGTGGCGGCGCGTACGTCGGAATTCGGCCTGAGTGCAGACGGAAGCAGGGTGCTTTTCGGTTACACGGAAGGTCAGGGAAGTTCAATACTGGGAGGGCAGATGTACACAGGTGTGCTCTATGCCGATGAACCTCATGTGAATCTCTGGCCGGATGAAGTGCCGGAAATCACCTACGTGGATTATCCTTCCCCGCTCGCCACCCGTCTCGACCAGGACTTCCCCCCATTCAAGGTGCAGATCGGGGTGTCCGATCCCAAGAATACTGCTGCCGTCAGTGTCAAGGATAGCCTGTATTTTGCCACTGCTTACCCGGATCCCGTGGGAAGCATCTTCCGGCTGATGTTCAGCCCCGTGGAGCAATCAACCGGCGTATGGAGCATTGATGGCAGACCGGCAACCAATTGGGCCAGCCTTCCCAATAAACTCGATCCGGAAATTGCCCGCTTTTCCGTTCTCAATCCTGATGGTGATGTGGCCTATGCGGATGTGATTCTGCAGGCGGCCGAACCAGACTGTTCCGGAGACGGTGACCAGCGGCTCGTTCCTGCGGTCATGGTGATGGGCAAGGATGTGAGCTGCATAACCGGTGGCGCCATTGCCGTTGATCCGGGTGTGACCGTCCGGGATGGTGTGATGCTCTACCTGTCAGGGGCAGGGGTCGGGTTCAGCTGGGATTTCCGGGTAACCGCCGGCGGCAGGCTGGGTATCGTGGTCCAATAGCCCGGTTCTAGCGTTACAAGCGTTACAGCAGAAACAGGGTCGCCAGGCCAAGGAAGGCGAGAAAGCCCACAACGTCGGTAACGGTGGTCAGCAGTACCCCGCCTGCGAGGGCGGGGTCTATGCCCATTTTGTCCAGCGCGAGAGGAAGCAGTGCGCCGGCAATGGCTGCGGCTATCAGGTTGATCATCATGGCAGCTGCGATCACCAGGGCGATGTCTGTGCTGTGGAACCACCAGCCGGCGATTGCGCCGACCACGAAGGCCCACAGCAGGCCATTGACCAGCGCGATGGCCAGTTCCTTGGCCAGCAGATAGCCGGCGTTCTTGCTGGACAGCTGTCCCAGGGCGAGGCCGCGAATGGCCAGGGTCAGTGTCTGGGTACCACCTACGCCGCCCATACTGGCGACGATGGGCATGAGTACGGCCAGGGCGACGATCTTTTCCAGCGTGCCTTCGAAATGACCGATGACCCAGGAAGCCAGAAAGGCGGTGAGCAGGTTGATGCCCAGCCACAGGGCGCGGCGCTTGCTGCTCTCCATGACCGGGGCAAACATGTCCTCGTCTTCCGACAGACCGGCGCTGCCCATGAAATGGTGCTCGCCTTCCTCGCGGATCAAGTCGACCACGTCATCCACTGTGATCCGGCCCACCAGTTGGCCTTCATCGTTGACTACCGGCGCCGACAGCAGGTCGTATTGCTCGAAACGCCGGGCCACGTCGGTGTCACTGGTGAGGGCGTTGAAAGGCTGCACGCCCAGACTCATGACTTCGGCCACGGTTTCCTGGGGATCGTGTGTGACCAGATCGGCCAGACGCAGGGTGCCCAGGTACTTGTCATCGCGGTTGGTGACGAACAGCTGGTCCGTGTCCCGGGGTACGTTGTCGCCGAGCTGGCGCAGGTAGCGCAGCACCACGTCCAGGCTTACTTCGGGGCGCACCGTCACGGTGTCCGTGTTCATCAGGCCGCCGGCGGTGTCCTCGGGGTAGGAGAGCACGGTTTCCAGACGGCGTCTGTCCTGCTCGCTGAGGGACTCCATGACCTCCTTGGTGACATCGGAGGGCAGTTCCTGGATGAAGTCCGCCAGGTCGTCCACATCCATGTGCTCGGTGGCGGCGACGATGTCGTCCTGGTCCATGTTCTGGATCAGTTCGTTCCTCACGTTCTCCGTGAGCTCCATGAGGGTCTCGCCGTCCTGGTCCGTGTCCAGCAGATCCCAGAGAATCTGGCGCTGGTTCAGGGGCAGAGCCTCCAGAACATGGGCGACCTCGGCGGGCTGAAGTTTCTTCAGCAGCCGGGCTGCTTCCCGCCAGGAATCCTGGTCCAGGTACTCCTGGATCTGTTCGAGGCGCGAAACTTCGCTTTCCGTTGTTGCCGGGGTGGTCATGGACGTGGTGAAATGCTGTGCACAGGTGATGATAAATTCTTTTCAGTTTAGCAGTTTGAGTTGAATTATTCAGAATGGTTCTAGTGCGTGTTCCTGTTCTGCCTGCAGGTAAGGCCTGTACCGGGTGACAGGATATAATGAAACAAGAAGGAAAGACGGAGTCTGCGGAATGATCTTTGGCAACAGTGAACAGTGCAGGGTGCAGTGTCGGGGCAATCGCTCCTGGCTGCCGGTACTGGCTTTGCTGTGCTGCATGTCCAGCGCACAGGCAAAGGAGTTGCTGCTGCCGCTGGCAGAGTTGCGCACGCTCGCCGCTGAAGGAAATCCTCAGGCTCAGTATTCACTGGGCGTCGCTTATGAAAACGGTGAGGGTGTCAGCCGGTCGCCCAGGGAGGCGAGGAGCTGGTACTGCAGGGCGGCCATACAGGGACTGGAAGATGCGTGGTACAACCTTGGGTGGATGTATGTGAATGGCCGCGGCGTTGCGCCCGATGATGATGTCGCGCGTTACTGGCTGAAGAAATCGGCGGCGGCCGGGAATGCCCAAGCGGCACAGGTGCTGAAAATGATCGGTGGCAAAAGCGGCACCAGGAATGGCTGTAACTACGTGGCGACCCTGCCGTGGCTGAAGCAGCGCTGTACTGATCCCGACTGCAGAAGCATCGTACGCATGGTCGAGGATCTGTCCCAGGAATACGATCTCGATGCCAACCTGGTGCTTTCAGTCATCCGCTTCGAATCCGGCTTCAATGTCAGGGCGCATTCCCCCAAGGGTGCTTCCGGACTGATGCAGCTGATCCCCGAAACAGCTGTGCGCTTCGGGGTCCGTGACATCTGGGATGTGGAACAGAATATCCGTGGCGGTATGGCCTATTTGCGCTGGCTGCTGGCCTATTTCAAAGGGGATCTGGTCAAGGCGCTGGCAGGCTACAATGCGGGTGAGCGCCGGGTGCTGCAGTATGGGGGGGTGCCTCCCTACCGGGAAACGCGTGGCTACGTGAAACGGATCATCCGGGACTATGGCAAGTCTTTCCACCGTTACGATCTGCGCTGGCTGGATGAGGATAGCCGCCCTGTGCAGGGGCTGGTCAGCGGCAGGGATGCGGCACTGCCCGCCGGCAAGGGCTGAAGCGCTTATTCCGTAAGCGACTGTACGGCCTGTTCCAGATCTTCGTTCAGCAGGTTTTGCAATATCCCCGCAGTCTTTTGCTCCAGCTGGCTGATGTCGAGATTGCGTATCAGCTGTTTGGCTTCCGGCAAAGAGGCGGGATGCATGCTCAGGCTGCGCAGGCCCATACCCAGCAACAGCGGGATATAGCCGGGCGTACCGGCCATTTCGCCGCACATGGCAACGGGCTTGCCGCAGGTGATGCCGGCCTTTACCACCTGCTGAATGAGCATGATGACCGCCGGATGCAGGGCATTGTAGAGATGGTTGACCGCATCGTCGGCACGGTCTACCGCCAGTGTGTACTGGATGAGATCGTTGGTGCCGATGGAGAGAAAATCGAACAGCCGCGCAAAGCTTTCCGCCGTCAGTGCAGCGGCAGGTGTTTCTATCATGGCACCGATGGGCATCTCGGGATCGAAGGCCGTTCCCTGTTCCATCAGTGACAGGCGTTCCTCCTCGATGATCTGGCGCGCCTGCCTGGCTTCCCATAGATTGGTGAGCATGGGCAGCATCATGCGGACGTTCCCCCGCGCCGACACGCGCAGGATAGCGCGGATCTGGATGCGGAAAATGTCTGTTTCCTTCAGGCACAGGCGGATGGCGCGCAGGCCCAGTGCGGGGTTGGTGCAGGAAGCCGGTTCCGGCTGATATTCGCATTGCTTGTCGGCGCCCAGATCCAGGGTGCGTATGGTGACAGGCTGCTCTCCCATGCCTTTCACCACCTGACTGTAGGCCTGGAAATGCTCCTCTTCCGTGGGCAGTTCTTCCCGGTTCATGTAGAGGAATTCGGTTCGGTACAGTCCGACACCGCTGCAGCCGCCTTCGATGGCGGGTTCCGTGTCCTCGGGCAGTTCGATATTGGCCAGCAGCTCGATCTGCTGCCCGTCCAGTGACAGGGCGGGCGTGTCTCTGAGGTTGTGCAGCGCGTGGCGATGCGCCTGTTCCTGTTCCAGACGGCGGCGGAAGAACAGCAGGCAGGCGTTGTCGCAATTTGCCAGCACGCTGCCATGCCGGGCGTCGATGACGACGAGCTCTCCGGAATGCAGGTGGCTGGTGGCGCCGTGGGCGCCCACGACGGCGGGAATGCCCAGGCTGCGGGCCAGGATGGCGGTATGGGACATGGGGCTGCCGAAATCGGTGATGAAACCGATGGCACCGCGCTGGTGCAGCATGATCGCATCTGCCGGGGTGAGATCTTCCGAGACAATGATGTGACCGGCAATTTCTGCCGGATCGCTGTTCCTGCCCCCCTGCAGGATGTGCAGGATGCGGTTGACCACGTGATCCAGATCGTCCTTGCGGGTGCGCAGATAGGCGTCTTCCATGTCCTCGAATACCCGCATCAGCTGGTTGCGCCGCATCTGCAGCGCCCATTCGGCGGAGCAGCCTTCCTCGCGGATGGTCTGCGCCGGCGCTTCCGAGATGGCTTTGTCCTCCAGCATGAGCAGATGGGTGTCGATGAATTCGAGGATGTCGGGCGGCGTGTCTTTGGGGATCTGCTTGCGTATCTCGCGCAACTGACCGGCGGCTTCTTTCACGGCGTTGAAGAAGCGCTGGATCTCCTCCTCGATCCTGTTGCCCGCCACCAGGCCGGGTTCCGCCTGGATGTTGCCCCTGGAGAGCATCAGCACTTTGCCAATGGCGGTGCTGATGCTGGTATCGACGCCGATGCCCTGTATCGCCAGCGTCATTGTTCTTCTCCGAAGCCGTCACGGATGAGTGCAACCACGGCTTTCAGGGCGGCGGCTTCATCGGCACCGTCGGTGATCACGTTGATTTCCGTGCCCTTGCTGGCAGCAAGCATCATCACGCCCATGATGCTCTTGCCATTGATGCGGTTGTCGCCTTTTTCCAGGAAGACCTCCGCTGAAAAACTGCTGGCCGTACTCACCAGTTTGGCTGCTGCACGGGCGTGCAGGCCCAGTTTGTTGGGAATGATTACCGCTGAAGTCTTCATTCGGCGGCCTCTCCGGTATGGGAAACCTGTATGCCCCGGATGCCGCCTTCCGCCGCCTTGTGGGTCAGTGCCTGCAGATCATCGCTGGCGTAGTTGAAAACCCGGATGAGCATGGGCAGGTTGAGGCCGGACACCACATTGGCCAGCATTTCCCTGGTCAGCTGGCAGGCGATGTTGCTGGGAGTGGCGCCGAAGGCGTCGGTGAGGATGAGCACACCGCTGCCGTCGTCGAGTTTTCTGGCATTTTCAAGAACGGTCTGTTGCAGTTGCGCGGTGTCGCATTGCAAGGGAATGTCCATGCAGCGCACCTGCAGGGGACAGGCGCCGATGAGTTCACTGGCGTTGTTCAGCAGTGCTTTACCGATGCCGGGATGGGTGACCAGTAGGACGCCGATGCTCATGTGCTGTTTTCTTCGATGGCCTGCTGCTGGCGTTCGATGAACAGCTCGGCGGCATCGTAACCCTTGAGCTTGAGGATGTGGTTTCTGACCGCTGTTTCCACCAGGATGGCCAGGTTGCGCCCCGGCGCCACGGGTACGGTGATCTCGGGTATGTCCACGCCCAGCACGTTGCGGTAACGGCCGGCGCCGCGCAGGCGTTCCATGTCGGCGATCTCCTGCAGCTTCATGCGTCTCAGGTGCACAATGAGGTGCAGGTATTTGCTGCGCTTGGTGGCGCTGTCGCCGAACATGGCGGGTATGTTGAGGATGCCCAGGCCGCGTACCTCGAGAAATTCACGTAACAGAGGGGGGCAGCTGCCGCTGACGATATCAGGGGCGATGCGGCGGAATTCGGTGACATCGTCGGCGATGAGGCGATTACCGCGGATGATCAGTTCCAGGGCCAGTTCGCTCTTGCCCACAGCGGA
>DRLF01000286.1 GCA_011051425.1 Thiolapillus brandeum
GCGCCCTCGCTCAACAGGATATAGCGGTCGCAGATCTTCTCAGCCTCGGACAACTGATGGATCGATAGCAGGAGGGTCCGTTCAGCCAGTGCTTCCCGCAGCAGTGCCATGATACCCAGCGTCTGGCGCAGATCGAAGCCGTCGAAGGGTTCGTCCAGCATCAGGAGCGGCTGGGGAGAAAGCAGGCCAATCGCCAGCAGCAGGCGGCGGCGATATCCCTTGGAAAGGCTCTGAACAGTCTTCTTCAGGACATTCCCGAGTCCCAGCCGGTCAATCAGCAGTTCGAAGCGTTCGTTTTCTGCTGCATAGATTCCCTGAAAGAACCGCAGGACATTTTCCACACGATCGTCCGCGTAGGGCAGGATGCCATCGGGGAGGTAGAAAAGACTTTTCTGTGATTCGAGTGCGGCAAGGGGCCGGTTCTGCCAGAACAGAGTACCCGAATCACGTGGCAGAAGCCCCGCCAGGACTTCCATCAGAGTCGTCTTGCCTGCCCCGTTGGGTCCGATAATGCCCAATATCTCACCGGAGGACACGGAAAAACTGATACCCGACAGCACTTCCATACCACAAAATCGCTTGGCGATATTTTCACACCGCAGCAATTCAGATGCTGTCGGCTCGTGATTTGTCATTTGGCGCGGACTCATGTCGCTCATCACCCAAACCGGAATTGACCAGGTGCAGGGGAAAGTGCGTATGAACAGGCTTGCCGTGGTCTGATTGGATTTGGCAAAGAATGTGTTTCAGGTTCATGTGATTGATGCAGATGGCAAGGTGGACTGCGTCGCTGCGCATTGCCGATCAAGGGAACTGATCGGCTGGGGCTGGTGATTGCGGCACAACTGATCATCCATAAGGATGGGCACAACTTCCGTGTGTTCGCGGTGCTCCACGCAGGTTCCTTTCTATTGGCTTATCTGGTTACTGTCCTGACGATATCAGCGATCTCGTTGGCCAGTTGCGTGACCAGGGGTGCATCCTTGCCTTCCACCATGACGCGAATCAGCGGTTCGGTGCCGGAAGGACGCAGCAGTACACGCCCGTCCTTGTTCAGGGTCTTTTCCGCTGACTTTACAGATTTTTTCACCTGTTCATTTTCCATGATGGCTTTCGGATCTGCCTTTCCCAGGTCCACGTTCACAAGAATCTGCGGCAGACGCTGCATGCCCATACTCAGGTCACGCAGGCTGGATTCACCCATCACCATGGAGGCCAGCACCTGCAGGGCAGCGACAATGCCGTCACCTGTCGAGGTTCTGTCCCTGCAGATGATGTGTCCGGAAGGCTCGCCACCCAGCGTCCACTTGTTGGCATCCAGTGCTGCCAGGATATAGCGGTCACCTACATCTGTGCGCTGCAGTTCCACGCCCAGTTCCTTCAGGGCCAGTTCCAGTCCAAGGTTGCTCATGGTAGTGCCCACCACAGGCCCCTGAAGGCCATTGGGCTGTGCCAGGCGCGAGCGCGCAATAATGTACAGGATGCCGTCACCGTCGACGATGGCACCGGTGTGGTCCACCATGACGAGGCGGTCGCCATCGCCATCCAGGGCGATGCCCAGATCAGCATGGTGCTGCAATACTGCCTGTTGCAGGGCTTCCGGATGAGTCGAGCCGATATCCTTGTTGATGTTGAAGCCGTCCGGTTCCGCACCGATGACCACCACATCTGCTCCCAACTCTTCCAGCACCGGCGGCGCAACATGGTAGGTTGCACCATTGGCACAGTCGACCACGACCTTCAGACCGGAAAGATCCAGGCTGTGAGGCACCGTACTCTTGCAGAATTCGATGTAGCGCCCGGAAGCATCTTCCACCCGTTCCGCCTTGCCGAGCTTGGCCGAATCGACGGTGACCATCGGCTTTTCGAATTCTGCCTCGATGGCTTTTTCCACATCATCGGGCAGCTTGGTGCCGGCCGCGGAGAAAAACTTGATGCCATTGTCGTAATAGGGGTTGTGACTGGCGCTGATGACGATACCGGCGGAGGCATGCAGGGTACGCGTCAGATAGGCGATACCCGGTGTGGGCATGGGCCCGAGCAGACGGATGTCCATGCCTGCCGCAACCAGCCCGGCTTCCAGCGCTGCTTCGAAAAGATAGCCGGAGATACGCGTGTCCTTACCGATCAGCACCTTGCCGGAACTGCCATTGCACAGCACCCGTCCGGCGGCCCAGCCCAGTTTCAGCACGAATTCCGGGTTGATCTTGCCTTCTCCGACCCGACCCCGGATTCCATCTGTGCCAAAGTATTTTTTCGTTTTCATCTTTACTCCCTATTTCCGGTCCGGCGGACCGTTTCCAGCATCATCGGCCGGCACTGGCCGGGTCGATGACCGCTTCCAGCACTTTCAGTGCATCGACCGTTTCCGCCACATCGTGAACGCGCACGATGCTGGCGCCCCGTTCTACCGCCAGCAGGGCTGCTGCCACGCTGGCCGCCATCCGCTGCTCCGGTTCCCGACCCGTGAGTGTGCCAAGCATGGACTTGCGTGACAAGCCCACAAGCAGTGGACAGCCCAGTTTTTCCAGCTCCCCCAGCCCGTGCAACAGTTCCAGGTTGTGCATCAGGGTCTTGCCAAAACCAAATCCCGGATCGATCAGTATATGCCCGTGGGGTATCCCCTGTTCCACACAGGCGCCTATGCGCTCTGCAAGAAAGGCCTGCACTTCATCCAGCACGCTGTCGTACCGGGGAGCCTGCTGCATGGTA
>DRLF01000287.1 GCA_011051425.1 Thiolapillus brandeum
CTTCAGCGTGAGAGCCGGAGGAGAACTTGTGGCCAGAGGCGCCAACGCCGTCACCAGCGGTGAACAGACCCTGAACGGTGGTCATGCCACGGTAGCCCCAGTTCCAGCCGGAAGGCAGGTGCTCAGGAATACCTTCGCCCAGACCTTCGTCAGTCGGCGCACCAACATCTTCAGGACCGGAAACCCAGATACCGCAGCAGCCGGAGTGCGAACCCAGCAGGTACGGCTCGGTAGGCATCAGCTCGGAGTTCTTCTTCTCGGGCTCGATGTTCTCACCGGCCCAGATACCGCACTGGCCGATACACATGTCGAGGAAGTCTTCCCATGCTTCTGCTTCCAGGTGCTTGACCTCGCGGGGAGACAGGGTCTCACGCAGGTTAGCCAGAGCAGTAACGGTATCCATCCAGATAGGACCGCGGCCTTCCTTCATCTCTTTGAGCATCAGGTGGTTACGCAGGCAGGATGCAGGAACAGCAGCCTGACCATAAGGAGGATAGTCGTCCAGCATTTCCTTGTTGCGAACCATGTACGGTTCGCCCACGCCGTTGGTGGCCTGGGATTTGAACAGCAGGAACCACGCGCCAACAGGACCGTAACCGTCTTTGAAACGGGTAGGTACGAAGCGGTTTTCCATCAGAGTCAGCTCAGCACCGGCCTCTGCAGCCATGGAATAGGTGGAACCGGCATTCCATACGGGATACCAGGCACGACCCTGACCTTCACCAACAGAGCGGGGACGGAAGATGTTTACGCAGCCGCCGGCTACCAGCAGGCAGGCCTTGAACTTGTAAACAACCACTTTGTCTTCGCGGGTGGAGAAACCGACAGCACCGGCGATGCGGTTCTTGTCTTTTGCGTCGTTGACCAGCTTGACGATGAAGATACGCTCCTGAATGTTATCAACACCCAGCGCTTTCTTCGCAGCTTCAGCCACGATCCACTTGTAGGATTCACCGTTGATCATGATCTGCCACTTACCGGAACGTACGGGAGTACCGCCGTCTTTCAGGGGAGTCATGCCTTTGGAGCCGTCAAAACGTTCGCCGTTCTCGTCCAGTTTCCAGATGGGCAGACCCCATTCTTCGAACAGGTGAACAGACTCGTCAACGTGGCGGCCCAGGTCGTAAGCCAGGTCATCACGGGTGATACCCATCAGGTCGTTGGAAACCATGCGGGCGTAGTCCGCGGGATCCTGCTCGGGACCAATGTAGGTATTGATCGCGGACAGACCCTGCGCAACAGCACCGGAACGGTCCATGGCGGCCTTGTCAACCAGTTTAACGGAGATATCAACGCCTTCCTTCTTGGCAGCGTCGATCCAGGGGCCAATTTCATATGCGGTACCGCAAGCAGCCATACCACCGCCGATGATGAGGATATCTACCTCTTCTTCGACGACATCGGGATTACCGAATTCAGCCATTTTAATTACCTCTATACTTGAAAGATTAAATTCTGTTGATCACAAACAACTATGGATTACTTGCAGATCAGCTCGCTGGGATCGCCAGCACGGAAGCCGTTTTGCTCCATGTGATTAAAGAAGCCAGCTTCGGAGATCTTCGCGAGATCAGCGGCAGGCTTGTTGCCATAAGGATCAATAGAACCTTCCGGAGTAGTACGGATCGGGAACTTGAAACGCTTCATGGTGCCATTACGGAACTTGATGGTCCACATAATGGAATCAGTACCGCGCAGAGGCTGTACGGAAGCACCCAGAGGTACGATATCGGCGTAGGGACGCGCTTCGATAGCGTTCTGAGGGCAGATCTTGATGCAGGAATAGCATTCCCAGCACTGATCAGGCTCCTGGTTGTAAGACTTCATAGCATGGCCGGTCGCAGAACCGTCCATATCGAGTTTCATGAGGTCGTGTGGGCAAATGTACATGCAAGCGGTCTTGTCCTGACCCTTGCAGCCATCGCACTTATCGGTACGCACAAATGTAGGCATCGATAGTTCTCCTTAGTTTACACTGCAGTGAATATTCACCGCCGAAGCGGTCTTCTTTTCAATTCAGAACAAGTAAAACCCAAGGGCTCACTCGCTCCAAAAAATCTCTAGTTACCCTCTGTGGAAGAACTCGAACGCGGCGCACAAACCACAGCGCAAAGTCGCCCAGGGCAATATAGGGTGAGTAAAAATAGTTTCTTAGCGGCAAAAACGCCAAACAATTTTACCGCCAGCAGGTATAAATAGGCTTTATCTGTAATACTTATAGACCTTGGAAATCAATCAATTAGATGCAAGAATAGGCACCCTTCCCCGACCAATCAACTGCTTAGAACTGATCCATGTCAACTCCTGTACACAACCCGGCAGACGCATTGCTGCTCATCGCCCCCGGCTGCCCTCATTGCCAGTCGGTACTGCACGCCCTTTCCGACCTGGTAAAAAGCGGCGACATCGGTCGGCTGGAGGTGGTCAACATCGCTGTCCACCCCGAAACGGCACAGGAAGCGGGCACCCGCTCGGTTCCCTGGATGCGCATCGGCAACTATGAACTCAACGGCAGCTATTCCACCGGTGAGCTCAAATCCTGGGCGGAAAAAGCTGCCACCGGCGCCCCGGTGGGCGAATATATCCGCGAACTGCTGGAACAGCAGCAGCTCGACCAGGCAATTGCCTATATAAAAGAGCATCCGGACTCACTTCCCCAGCTGCTGGACATGATGCAGGACGAAGAAGGCTCCCTCAGTGTGAAATTCGGCCTGGGCGCCATCTTCGAGGCATTGTCAGGCTCGGATCTGCTCAAGGCTCTGGTGCCCGAACTGGGCAAGCTCGCCACCCATGACAAGGCCAACCTTCGGGGGGACGCCGCCTATTATCTCGGGCTGAGCGGCGCACCCGAGGCGGCCAGGTGGCTTAAACCACTGCTGGACGATCCCCAGGACGACGTGCGCGAAATCGCCGCCGAAGCACTGGACACGCTGGGCCAGCCCACATGAGCAGCGCACGTGGCTTTCTGGTTTTCGGCGCCATCGCCGGCTTTCTTACGGTGGCGCTGGGTGCTTTCGGCGCCCACGCACTGAAGCAGCTGCTGTCGCCCGACATGCTCGCCATCTTCAACAAGGGCGTGCAATACCAGGGGCTTCATGCTCTGGCCCTGCTGGCCACGGGCCTGCTGTTCAGGGAGTCACCCCTGCCCGCCCTGCGCTGGGCCGGCCGTTTCTTCATACTGGGCATACTCCTGTTCTGTGGCAGCCTGTACCTGCTCGCCATCACGCAAACCCGCATGCTGGGTGTAATAACCCCCTTCGGCGGCCTGTCTTTTCTGGCAGGATGGCTGTTTCTGGCTGTCGGCTGCTGGAAAGCGGAGAAGGCGAAATGACCCACAAGTTACTGATCATCGAGGACGACAGCTCCCTGAGCCAGATGCTGACCCTGCATTTCGAGGACCAGGGCATGGAGGTCCAGGTGGCCCACGATTGCCGGACCGCCCTGCGACAGGCCGAATCCCTGCAGCCAGACCTGATACTCCTCGACCAGCAACTGCCCGATGGCCTGGGCAATGAACAGATCCCGCGGTTGCTTGCCATCAGCCCGGCATCACGCATCATCATGATGACCGGCGTGCACGACCTGGAACTGGCCATACAGGCCATTCAGGACGGCGCGGCCGATTTCATCCACAAGCCAGTGAAGACCAGCATCCTGCAGGCCGCCGTGGACAAGGCCCTAGCCTATACCCCGACAGCTGCGCCCACACAGGATCAACCGGCACAACAGATCCGCGAACTCATCGGCCGCAGCGACGCCATGCTGGAGGTGAGCAAACAGATCGCCCTTTCCGCCCAAAGCAAGGCTACCGTGCTCATTACGGGGGAATCAGGCACCGGCAAGGAGATCGTCGCCCGGCTTATCCACCAGTACAGCGGGCTGCCCGGTGAATTCGTGGCCATCAACTGCGCCGCCATCGTCGATACACTCCTTGAAAGCGAACTGTTCGGCCATGAAAAAGGGGCATTCACCGGCGCCACCAGCAGCAAGCCCGGCCGCTTTCAGCAGGCACAGGACGGTACCCTTTTTCTCGATGAAATCGGCGAGCTGGCGCCGCAGCTGCAGGCCAAGCTGCTGCGCGCCCTGCAGGAACAGGTAGTCGAACCCGTGGGCAGCAATCTTGCCGTAGCCGTCAATGCGCGCATCATCGCCGCTACCCACCGCGACCTGTTCGAAGCCGCCCGGGAGGACAAGTTCCGGGAAGACCTGGCCTACCGGCTGGACGTGGTGCATATCCACCTGCCGCCACTGCGGGAGCGTCGGGAGGACATCCCCCTGCTGGTGGCGGCATTACTGGCCCGCGCAGCCGGCAAGATGGAACGCACGGCGCCCCCCGTCGATCCCCAGGCGATAGACCTGCTGCTGCACCACGACTGGCCGGGTAACGTGCGCGAACTGGAAAATGTGCTCACCCAGGCCCTGGTACAGGCACGCGAAGGCGCAATC
>DRLF01000288.1 GCA_011051425.1 Thiolapillus brandeum
GCCGGTTTTTTTATGTACAGGATGTACGGTATGCCGCGGGCGCAGGGATGCGCAGGAGCGGCGCATCTCCAGGGATTGAGTGCACTGGCACGCTCCTCGCCAGTGCTTCCACCATCCCTGGCGGTCGTATGCCGCGTGCGCAGCAGGGCACAGGAGATGCCCCCGGCAGTTCCAGCATTTTCTCCTTCCCTGGATGTCATGGGCAGGAATGAAAGTGCTGCAAACTGCTGTTTATCTTTTCAAGCAGGCCGCATACAATACGCGGCTTCAATTCACGTGGCCTTTGGTAGGGGCCACCACTGAGGACAGCTCATGCCGGAAATTACACTTCCTGATGGTTCAAAACGATCATTCGATCATCCTGTTACGGTCGCTGACATAGCCGCGGATATCGGTCCGGGGCTGGCCAAGGCCACGCTGGCCGGCAAGGTCAACGGTACATTGGTCGATGCCTCCACACCCATCGATTCAGATGCCGACGTGGCTATTGTTACCGAACGTGATGAGGAAGGCCTGGAAGTCATTCGGCATTCCACGGCGCACTTGCTGGCCATGGCAGTCAAGGAATTGTTTCCCGATGCCCAGGTGACCATCGGCCCCGTGATCGACAATGGCTTCTACTACGATTTCTCCTACAGCCGACCTTTTACGCCGGAAGATCTGGAAGCGATCGAAAAAAAGATGAACGAACTGGCCAAGGCGGACATTCCCATCAGCCGCAGCGTCATGCCCAGAGACGAGGCGGTCAGGTTCTTCCGGGACATGAACGAGGAATACAAGGCTGAGATCATCGAGTCGATTCCCGCCAACGAAGACCTGTCGCTCTATACACAGGGCGGGTTCACGGATCTCTGCCGGGGACCTCATGTTCCGAGCACGGGCAAGCTGAAAGCCTTCAAACTGATGAAGCTGGCCGGCGCCTACTGGCGGGGCGATTCGAACAACGAAATGCTGCAGCGCATCTACGGCACGGCCTGGCGCAATAAAAAGGAGCTGAAACAGTATTTACACCGCCTGGAAGAAGCGGAGAAACGTGATCACCGCAAGATCGGTAAGGCCCAGGACCTGTTCCATACCCAGGAAGAAGCACCCGGCATGGTGTTCTGGCACGACAAGGGCTGGCAGATCTATCTGGTCGTCGAGGACTATGTGCGCAAGAAGCTGCGTGAGCACGGGTATCAGGAAGTGCATACGCCGGAGATCATCGACCGCAGTCTGTGGGAAAAATCCGGTCACTGGGACAAGTTCGGAGACATGATCTTCACCACCCATTCCGAGAACCGCGACTACGCCATCAAGCCCATGAACTGTCCTGCCCATGTGCAGATATACAATCATGGTCTCAAGAGCTACCGGGATCTGCCCCTGCGCCTGGCGGAATTCGGTTCCTGCCATCGCAACGAACCTTCCGGTACCCTGCATGGCCTGATGCGTGTGCGCAACTTCGTGCAGGATGACGCACACATTTTCTGTTCCGAAGAGCAGATCCTGTCAGAAGTTTCCGCCTTCATCGACCTGCTGTTCGAGGTGTACCGGGATTTCGGTTTCGAGGATGTGCTCATCAAGCTTTCCACCCGGCCGGAGAAGCGTGTTGGTGCGGACGAACTCTGGGACAAGGCGGAAAAATCCCTGGAGGATGCACTCAATCACAAGCATCTCGAATGGGAACTGCAGCCGGGTGAGGGGGCCTTCTACGGCCCCAAGATCGAATTTTCCCTGAAGGACTGTCTCGACCGCGTCTGGCAATTGGGCACTATCCAGCTGGATTTTTCCATGCCGGAACGCCTGGGAGCGCACTATATTGCCGAAGACAACAGCAAGCAGGTGCCGGTGATGCTGCACCGGGCGATCCTGGGATCACTGGAGCGTTTCATCGGTATTCTCATCGAACATTATGCCGGCGCTTTGCCTGTCTGGCTGTCGCCGGTACAGGCGGTTTTGATGAATATCACAGACAAGCAGGCCGAATATGTCGAGAAAGTAGCGGAAAAGCTGAAAAAACAGGGTATTCGGGTACAAATAGACTTGAGAAACGAGAAGATCGGCTTTAAAATCCGCGAGCACACATTGCAACGCATTCCCTATTTGCTGGTCGTTGGTGACCGGGAAATGGAAAATGCTGCGGTAGCGGTGAGAAAGCGTGGAGGTGAAGACCTCGGGGCCATGCCCATAGACGAATTTGTTTCTCACCTGCAGGAAGATTTGAAACAGCGGGTATAGACGGTGGAAAGCACCTTCATGCTCAAGCAAGCAATTTACAGAGGAATCTGACTATAGCTAAACAAGACAAAAGAAACCGCCTGAATGCTGACATCACTGTACCTCAGGTAAGACTGATCGGGGTAGATGGTGAACAGGTGGGAATCGTCCCCATAGAGGAAGCTATGGAAGCCGCTGCCAAAGCAGGACTCGATCTGGTCGAGATAGTACCCAATGCCGAACCGCCGGTTTGCCGGATCATGGATTATGGCAAGTTCGTGTTCGAGGCAAAGAAGCAGAAACAGGCGGCCAAGAAAAAGCAGAAGCAGGTTCAGGTAAAGGAAATCAAGTTCCGCCCCCGGACAGACTCCGGGGACTATGCAATCAAGCTGCGGAATCTGAGACGCTTTCTGGAGAACGGTGACAAGGCAAAGGTCACCATGCGTTTCCGGGGCAGGGAGCATGCCCACCGTGAACTCGGTGCAGAGGTCCTGACCCGCATCGAGAAAGACCTGGAAGAGATCGCCCAGGTCGAACAGCGCCCGGCGATGGAAGGCCGCCAGATGGTCATGGTGCTGGGACCGCGGAAAAAATAGATTTTACTGCCTCGGAAACGGGGCGTTCCAACAGTGGCCGGGCCAATAGGCATTGCCTTGGTCACTCGTATTTCATCCTTGCTACAGGAGAGAGAAAATGCCAAAGATAAAGACCAATCGAGGTGCAGCCAAGCGTTTCAAGAAAACTGCTGGCGGCTTCAAGCGAAACCAGTCTCATCGCCGTCATATTCTGACCAAGAAGAGCACCAAGCGTAAACGTCATTTGCGTTCACCCGCCATGCTGCACAAGTCTGATGTTGCAGCAGCTCGCCGTATGATTCCATACGCCTGATTCTGATTTCGTTATAGGAGATTTACTATGCCTCGCGTAAAACGTGGTGTCACGGCGCACAAGCGTCACAAGAAGGTTCTGAAGCAGGCCAAAGGTTATTACGGTGCCCGCAGCAAGGTCTACCGGGTTGCCAAGCAGGCGGTCATCAAGGCCGGGCAGTATGCCTACCGCGACCGCCGTCAGAAGAAGCGTCAGTTCCGTTCCCTGTGGATTCAGCGTATCAACGCTGCCGCACGCATGAACGACTTGTCCTACAGCCGCTTCATCAATGGCCTGAACAAGGCGGGAATCGAAGTTGACCGCAAGATGCTGGCGGATATTGCCGTACACGATATGCCAGCATTTAGCCAGCTCGCAGAAAAGGCCAAGGCCGCTCTCGCGAGTTGATCAAGCCCGCCGCGCCCCGGGTGCGGCAGATTGACTGAAATGTCTGGCATGGCTGTTTCTCAGCAATGCTGACAATGCGAACGAGGGGAAAGGCCTTGAAGGTCTTTCCCTTTTTTTGTTTTCCGGGTATCCCGGACCTGAAGGTACAGATTTCATGGATCTCCAACAATTGACCGAACAGGCGCTTACTGCAGTGCAGGACGCCGCCGATCTGCGTGCACTGGACGAGGTGCGCGTCGCCTATCTGGGCAAGAGCGGACTGTTTACCGAGCAGCTCAAGCAACTGGGCAAGCTTTCCAAGGAAGAGCGCCCCAAGGCGGGCCAGGCAGTCAACCAGGCCAAGCAGACGCTGCAGAAAGCGATCGAGGCCCGCAAGACGGCGCTCGAACAGGCAGCACTGGAAGCGCGCCTGGCGAAGGAGCGCATCGACGTGACCCTGCCTGGCCGTGGCATGGACAAGGGTGGTTTGCACCCCGTGACGCGTACCATGGCGCGTATCGAAGAGATCTTTGCCAGTGCCGGTTTCAAGGTGGCTGAAGGTCCCGAGATCGAGGACGACTACCACAACTTCGAAGCGCTGAATATCCCTGCCCATCATCCTGCACGGGCCATGCACGATACCTTTTACTTCGATGCCCACCGGCTGCTCCGTACCCATACCTCGCCGGTACAGGTGAGGGTGATGAAGGATGCCGAGCCACCTTTCAAGGTGATCGCACCCGGGCGGGTCTATCGCTGTGATTCGGATGTCACCCATACGCCCATGTTTCACCAGGTGGAAGGTTTCATGGTGGACGAGCATG
This sequence comes from Thiolapillus brandeum, assembly GCA_011051425.1. GTDB lineage: Bacteria > Pseudomonadota > Gammaproteobacteria > Chromatiales > Chromatiaceae > Thiolapillus > Thiolapillus brandeum_A. The sequence goes on from DRLF01000288.1 coordinate 4,278, forward strand.
TCAGTTTTGCGGACCTGAAAGGTATCATGCACAGTTTCCTCAAGGCCTTTTTTGAAAAGGACCTGAAGGTGCGCTTCCGGCCTTCCTATTTTCCCTTCACCGAACCTTCGGCGGAGGTGGACATGGAGTGTGTCATGTGCGGCGGGGAGGGCTGCCGTGTCTGCAGTCACACCGGATGGATAGAGATCCTGGGTTGCGGCATGATCCATCCCGAAGTGTTCCGTCACGTGGGCATCGATACAGAAAAATACAGTGGTTATGCCTTTGGCCTGGGCGTGGAGCGCATGACCATGCTGCGCTACGGTGTGAACGACCTGCGCCTGTTCTTCGAAAATGATCTGCGCTTCCTGCGCCAGTTTGCCTGAGGGGTGAAAAGAGATGCAATTCAGTGAAGCCTGGTTGAGAGAATGGGTAAACCCGGAAGTGAGCGTAGAAGAACTGGCCGACGCGTTGAGCATGGCCGGCCTGGAAGTGGACGGGGTGGAGCCTGCCGCTGCTGATTTCAGCGGTGTGGTCGTGGGCAAGGTGCTCAGCTGTGAACGCCATCCTGATGCGGACAAGCTCTCGGTGTGTCGTGTCGATGTCGGTGAAGATGAGCCGGTTCAGATCGTTTGTGGTGCGAAAAATGTGGCAGCCGACATGAAAGTGCCGGTGGCGCGCGTGGGCGCAGTGCTGCCGGGCAACTTCAAAATCAAGAAGGCCAAGCTGCGCGGCCAGCAGTCGATGGGTATGATCTGCTCTGCTGCCGAACTGGGCCTGGCAGAATCGTCCGATGGCATCATGCCCCTGCCGGCCGATGCGCCCGTGGGCGAGAATTTCCGGGACTACCTGTCCCTGGACGACCACATCATCGACGTGGACCTGACACCGGACCGGGGTGACTGTCTGAGCATCGCTGGCATTGCCCGGGATGTCGGGGTGATTTACCGCCAGCCGGTGACCGACTGGGAGATCAGGGCAGTCCCCGATGCCATTGCTGATGAAAAGAAAGTGGTGCTGACGGCGTCCGAGGACTGTCCACGCTACAGCTGCCGCGTCATCAGGGACATCGACCCCAGGGCACAAACTCCCCTGTGGATGCAGGAAAAGCTGCGCCGCAGCGGGATACGCGCTATCAGTCCCGTCGTCGACATCACCAATTACGTGATGATCGAGCTGGGCCAGCCCATGCACGGTTTCGACCTGGCCAGGATCAGCGGTGCTGTTCACGTACGCCGGGCGGAAAAGGGCGAGAAACTGACCCTGCTGGACGGCAGTGAAGTGGAAACCTCGCAAGGCACCCTGCTCATTGCCGATGAGCAACAGCCACTGGCGCTTGCAGGCATCATGGGTGGCGAAGCTTCTGCTGTGACGGAAAGGACCCGGGATATTCTGCTGGAGTCCGCGTTTTTCCAGCCCATCGCCATTGCCGGCAAGGCGCGGGCCTATGGGCTGCACACAGACTCATCCCACCGTTTCGAGCGTGGTGTGGACCCGGAACTGCAGCGCCAGGCGCTGGAGCGCGCCACGGATCTGGTGCTGCATCTCTGCGGTGGGCAGGCTGGGCCCGTGGTGGATGTGACAGCAATGGAACATTTGCCCGGGAAATCCGAAATCCATCTGCGGCGCCATCAGATCCCCAGGCTGCTGGGTGTGGAGATCGATGATGCGACTGTCGAAGACATCCTTACCCGGCTGGGCATGCAGGTCCAATCGGTCAGCGATGGCTGGAAAATCGTTGCGCCAAGCTGCCGCTTTGATGTCAGCATCGAGGCAGACCTGATCGAAGAGATCGGGCGTATCTATGGTTATGCCAACATCCCGGAAAATCTGTCAGCGGCTCCCGTCAGCATTCAGGCGGTACCGGAAGCATCTTTTCACCTGTTGCGGGCCAAGGAGCTGCTGGTGGATCGCGGCTACCAGGAAGCCATTACCTACAGTTTCATTGCGCCGGAGCTGGCCGGGTTGCTCACGCCTGATGCCCGGCAGATCCGCCTCGCCAATCCCATTTCGGCAGATATGTCGGTCATGCGGGCCAGTCTCTGGCCAGGGCTGCTGTCCACGCTGCAATACAATCTTGCACGTCAGCATGAGCGGGTGAGGCTGTTCGAATCCGGCCAGGTGTTTCTTGGGACAAAGGATGATATCGAGCAACCGGAAATGCTGGCGGGCCTGGTCTATGGGGAAAGAATGCCGCAGAAATGGAACAATGCGCCGGGAAAAGTCGATTTCTATGATATCAAGGGTGATCTGGAAGTGATTCTGGAACTGGTGGGTGACCCGGACAGTTTTACTATACGCCCCGTTGAGGATGTGAGTCTGCATCCGGGTCAGGCGGCGGCAGTGTGGCGCAACGGTGAGGAGATAGGCCGTCTCGGCATGCTGCATCCGGGGCCGCAGTCCAGACTGGGTATCTCCGGCAATGTTTTCCTGTTCCAGATCCGGCTGCAAAGCCTGGCAGAAGGGCGTCTTCCCGCCTATCAGGCAGTTTCACGCTATCCGGCCATCCGCAGGGATCTGGCTTTACTGGTGAAGAAGGATCTTTCCTGGGCCGATGTGAAAGCCTGTGCCCAAAAAGCGGCGCCGGAAATTGTGCGAGACATCCAGGTTTTTGACGTTTATACTGGGGACAATATAGACTCAGGTCTAAAAAGTCTTGCTTTAAGCTTGATTTTGCAGGATTATTCTCACACGCTTACTGATGAAGAAACAGAACAGGCAGTCGATGCGGTACTTAAGGCACTGAACACCGAACTGTCAGCAAAATTGCGGGATTGAACAGAATGTCACTGACAAAGGCAAAAATGGCTGAAGCCCTGTTTGACGAACTGGGGTTGAACAAGCGCGAAGCCAAAGGACTGGTAGAACTCTTTTTCGAGGAAATTCGGGGCGCTCTGGAAAATGGCCAGCAGGTCAAGCTTTCAGGATTCGGCAATTTTGATTTGCGTGAAAAGAACTCCCGGCCCGGAAGAAACCCGAAAACAGGTGAAGAAATCCTGGTAAGTGCCAGGAGAGTCGTTACCTTCCGCCCCGGGCAGAAACTGAAAGCGAGAGTGGAAACCTATGCTGGATCCGAATAGCAGCGCTGTAGAACTGCCGCCCATCCCGGGAAAACGATACTTTACCATCGGTGAAGTCAGCGAACTGTGCCAGGTGAAACCCCACGTGCTGCGATACTGGGAACAGGAGTTTCCGCAACTCAAGCCGGTCAAGCGCCGTGGCAACAGGCGCTACTATCAGCGACATGATGTCATCATGATCCGCCAGATCCGCAGCCTGCTCTATGAGCAGGGTTTTACCATCGGGGGGGCAAGGCAAAAACTCGACGGTGAAGATGCGCAGGAGGACAAGAACCAGAGCCATCAGATTATCCGACAGCTGCTGGCTGAACTGGAAGAAGTCGCCCAGATTCTCAAATAACTGTTTTCTAACGGCCGGTTGTACTGAATTCTTTCGTTACTCTGCAGATTCTTCTTTTTCCCAGCCTTTTGTCGCCTTGGCATAGAACCAGGCTGCAAACATCAGGACGATAATCCCTGATGCCGCAAAAATGATGGCAACGGCCCACAGGGACTTGAATGAGCCGATGAATGCTTCTTCCGGCTTGTTTTCCCTGTACAAAACCCGTACCGGATCGCCCGGTTTGTACTGTTCCGCACGGCTGGTCACCTTAGAGGTGAATTCAACAGTTTTGCCGTCTTTCGTCGTGAACTTCACCTGAGGGAAATAGACCAGGGAAGTGGACTTTCCTGCCTTTGACGACATATAGGGGGCGTTGCGGATAACAGTGCCTTCAGTGGTGAGGGAACTGTCGAGCAGCTGTTTTGAAGCACGCCAGTGCTGATAGCCCTGGGTGAGCAGTACGGCGGCGATGCTCAACAGGATGAAAGGAACCACGAATCGGAAAAACCCCATGAATTTAATGCCTTGCCATGTTGGTCGATAAAGAGAGTCTTATTCTACATGGCATGGGATATTGATGACAGGCATCTGTATTTGTGATTTGTGGGCAATGAGAGGCGGCATGATCGGCTGTATGGCTTTCATGAGTATTGACAATCAACCCGGCTGCGCCTAACATGCCCGCTCTTTCCGGAGCGTAGCGCAGCTTGGTAGCGCACCACAATGGGGTTGTGGGGGTCGGAGGTTCGAATCCTCTCGCTCCGACCAACAAAAAGGGCCAGTTGAGTTTCAGCTGGCCCTTTTTTCTTGTCGGCAACTGAAGCCGTTTTCCATCAGGAAAGAGTTGCCCAAGCGCCTGTCGCAGGGCATCATTAACCGACCATTTCGAACAAAAGGAGAAGAAACATGGCAGCAGAAGCCGCAAAAGAGGCTGTAAAAGAGGCAGCGGCAGCAGCCCAGCCTGTTGATGTAGTGCAGGAAGTCACTGACTTGCTCGATCCTGACAAATCGGCGCAGATGCTCGAAGCAGGCAAGGAAATGCTCATGCAATACGGCCCCAAGGTGCTGGCGGCCATTGCTGTTTTCATCATCGGCAAGATGCTGGCGAAATGGCTCAAGAAAATCGTTGCCCGTGTAATGAACAAGGCGGATGTGGACCCGCTGATCGTCGGTTTTACCACCAGCCTGGTTTATATCGGCCTGATGGTGTTCGTGGTGATCGCCGCGCTCGGGCAGATCGGGATACAAACCACGTCCTTCATCGCGATTCTGGGTGCTGCCGGCCTGGCCATTGGTCTGGCATTGCAGGGCTCACTGGCCAATTTTGCAGCCGGGTTCCTGCTCATCATCTTCCGTCCGTTCAAGGTGGGAGATGTTGTTGAGGCGGCAGGCGTCACAGGGAAGGTGGATATCATACAGATTTTCACTACTACCTTGAAAACACCAGACAACAAGACAATTATCATTCCCAATGCGAAACTAGGC
>DRLF01000289.1 GCA_011051425.1 Thiolapillus brandeum
ACAGTGGTATCCGGGCACGGTCAGGCAGGCTTTCGCCGAGGCGAAAAAGAGCGGCAAGCCCGTGTTTCTCTACTGGGGTGCGGTCTGGTGTCCTCCCTGCAACCAGCTCAAAGCCACCCTGTTCAAGAACCCGACATTCATTCAGAAAACCCGGCTGTTTGTGCCCGTCTACCTGGATGGCGACACCGAGGCGGCCCAGAAGCTGGGGGAACAGTTCGGTGTGCTGGGCTATCCCACACTGATGCTGTTCACGCCCGAGGGAAAGGAGATCACACGCCTGCCGGGCGGCATGAGCCTGGATCTCTATCCCCAGATGTTGGACCTGGCCTTGGCGAAGACCCGGCCCGTGGCCACGCTGGTCAGGGACATCCTCGACAATGGCAGAAATCCCAGCAATGAGGAATGGCACATGCTGGCCTACTATTCCTGGGAACAGGACGGTGGCAAGGCATTGGGCGAACGGGATCTTGCTGGGGTGCTGAAGATCCTGTCGGACAGGGTGCCTGCGAACCTGCCGAAGGAAAAGGCAAGGCTGAGTGCCCAGTATCTGTCGGCGCTGGCGGCCCGTGAAGAGCCCCCCGGCAAAAGGGAAGCCGGGGATGCGGTGAAGCGGTTGCAGCAACTGCTGGCATCCGGGGAATTCAGCAGGGACAATTTTTCCTTTGTCATACACGAGCCGGATATCCTGATCCCGCGGATAACCCAGGCCGGCAGTAAAGACAGGAAAATGCTGATGTCGGCCTGGAAACGGGCCCTGGACCTTCTGCAGCAGGATTCGTCTCTCGGCCCTGCGCAGAAACTGTCTGTCTACGCGGGCAGGATACACTGGCTGAAGACAGCGGGAAAGAAGGTTCCGGACGGTCTCAGGAAAGAGATCCGTCAGGCGGTGAGCCAGGCGCGCAGCAAGCTGACTGATGGCCATGAAAGAATTGCCGTAAACTATGCAGCCTATGGTCTGCTGAAAGCGTCTGGTCAACTGGCGCTGGCTGAGCAGCTGATCAACGAGGAAATGGCGGCGGGCAGCAACAACCAGTACTGGATGCTGGTGCTCGCGGATCTGGCGGCCGAATCCGGAGACGAGGCGGAAGCCCTGAACTGGTATGCAAAGGCCTGGGAAACAGCCACTGGCGCCGCCACGAAAATACAATGGGGTTCCTACTATATCCGCCAGCTTACGGAGCAGACGCCGGATGACGATGCGAAGATCATAGAGGTGAGCAAGGAACTGTTTTCCCAGCTTGAGAAACAAAAAGCGCCTTTTCATGGTCGTAGCAAACGTGCCCTGGAACGGGTGTTCAAGGCACTGAATGCCTGGGCACAGGTATCGAGTCCGGCAGAACTCATCGAGATCAAGCGGGCTTTCATCAATACCTGTCTGCCTTTCGGCAAAGAAGCGATGGAGCGTTGTGAATCCATCATGAAAGCATCCTGACAAGGAGAGAACCACATGAAAAAACTGATCGTTTTACTGGGCTTGCTGTTTGCCATGCCTGTTTACGCTGCCGAAGGTATGGTGGTCATGCAGAGCAGCCACAATGTCGCCGGGACCGTGGATCGCCTGGAAAAGGTGGTGACCAATGCAGGATTCCGGGTGTTTGCCCGCATCAATCACGGCAAGGCGGCAAAGAACGTGAATATCGAACTCAAGCCGGTGGAGCTGCTGATTTTCGGCAAGCCCAAGGCAGGCTCTCTGTTGATGCAGAGCCAGCCCAGCGTGGCCATCGACCTGCCCATGAAATACCTTGTCTGGGAGGACGCTGCGGGAAAGGTTAATATCGGCTGGAATGATCCCGCCTGGATTGCCGCCCGCCATGGCATCACCGACAGGGGCAAGCTGGTGGAGAAAATGACCGGCGCACTGCGCAAGCTCGCCACCAAGGCCGCCGGTACGGAGTAATGACCGAAACTGACCGCCTGGGCAGATTACTGACCGAGTGGTCGGCGCTGCCGCAGGCGGCTCAGCTGTCAGACGCAGCCTTTGCCCGGGAAATGGCGCAGGTCTGGACCGCCAGCGACTATGCGGCACAGACCTGCTTGCGCTGGCCGGATCTGTTGCTGGAGTCGTACCGGGACGGGGCGCTGGAAAAACCTTTGGTGCCGGGGCGGATGGCCCATCAGCTCACGGAAACGCTGCAGTCTGTTGAGAGCGAAGATGCACTTCTGACGGCGCTGCGGCAGTTTCGCCGGCGCCAGATGCTGCGCATCATCTGGCGCGATATCACGCGCAAGGCAGCGCTGGAGGAAACCCTCGAAGATCTTTCGGAACTGGCGGACATCTGCATCCGGCAAAGCCTGGATAGGCTCATGGACTGGGCGGTGCAGCAGTGGGGAACCCCCCGGGACAAGGCAGGAAAGGCCCAGGCCATGGTGGTGCTGGGGATGGGCAAGCTGGGCGCCAGGGAACTCAACCTTTCATCCGATATCGACCTCATCTTCACCTTTCCGTCCCACGGCGAGACCGATGCCCGCCGTCCTCTCAGCAACGAGCAGTTTTTCACCCGCGTGGGACGGCAGCTCATCAACGTGCTGGGCCGGCAGACGGAAGACGGTTTCGTCTTCCGTGTGGATATGCGCCTGCGGCCTTTCGGTGAAGCCGGCCCCCTGGCGCTGAGCTTCGGCGCCATGGAGACCTACTACGCTTCCCAGGCCAGGGAATGGGAGCGTTATGCCATGATCAAGGCCCGGGCAATC
>DRLF01000290.1 GCA_011051425.1 Thiolapillus brandeum
ACATTCGGCAGCCAGGTATTCGGCATGATCATGTGCGGCCCGGAAAGCACCGCGGTGAGATAGCCGTGAGCCACATCCAGAGGCATGCAGCCTTCGTCTTCCATGTGCGCGAGGAGGAAATCCTCCAGCTGCGTCATCTGCTGTTCGCTGAACACCTGTTCCATTACTTTATCCCCGAGTGACGCAACAATGCATCGATGTTGGGCTCACGCCCACGAAATGCCACGAACAGATCCATGGCATCTTCACTGCCGCCTTTTTCCAGTATGTGTCGCCGAAATGCCAGCCCGGTAGACAGATCGAAGACCCCGTTTTCCTCGAACAGGGAGAAGGCATCCGCCGAAAGCACCTCTGCCCACTTGTAACTGTAGTAGCCCGCAGCATAGCCTCCGCCGAAGATATGGGAAAAGCCATGGGCAAAACGGTTCCAGGCCGGCGGCCTGACCACAGCCACTTCCTCGCGCACCGCTTCGAGGGTCTCGTAGATGCGTCCGCCCTGTTCCGGATCATATTCCAGGTGGATGAGAAAATCGAACAGTGAAAACTCCAGCTGCCGTAACAGCTGCATGGCGGACTGAAAATTGCGGGCGGCCAGCATACGCTGATAAAGCGTTTCCGGCAGTGGCTCACCGGTCTCATAGTGTCCGGATATGAGCGCCAGCGCCTGCTTTTCCCAACACCAGTTCTCCATGAACTGGGAAGGCAGCTCCACGGCATCCCAGGCCACACCGGATATACCGGAGATGGAAGGATAATCCACCTGGGTAAGCATGTGATGCAGGCCGTGACCAAATTCGTGAAAGAGTACCTGAACTTCCTCGTGGGTCAGCAATGCGGGCTTGTCCCCCACGGGCGGAGTGAAATTGCAGGTCATGAAGGCTACGGGCAACTGTTCCCGGTTGCGGGTCTTCATGCGCGAGATGGCATCGGCCATCCAGGCGCCACCGCGCTTTTTCGGCCGGGCATAGAGATCGAAATAGAACTGCCCCAGCAGTTCACCCGCATCGTCAAGGATATCGTAGAAACGTACGTCGGGATGCCAGGTTTCCACTTTCTCGCTGCTTTCCCGGATCTTCACCCCGAATACCCTGCCGATCACCTCGAACATGCCTGGGATGACCCGGGTCTCGGGAAACCAGGGTTTCAGTTCTTCCTGGCTGATATCGTAACGGTGCTCCCGCAGCTTTTCGCTGTAATAAGGTATGTCCCAGGCCTGCAGCCCGGAGACACCATGGTGTTCGGCAGCAAAACGCTGCAACTCCGCCAGTTCGGCTTCACCCTGCTGTTTCGCGCGGGCCGCCAGGTCACGCAGAAAGGCCAGCACCTCGTCCGTTGAGCGCGCCATCTTGGTTGCCAGGGAGCGTTCAGCGTAGTTCGCGAAACCCAACAGCCCCGCCAGTTCGTGGCGCAGCGCGAGAATCTCTTCCATGATTTGCGTGTTGTCGTATTCGCCGGCATTGGGCCCCTGGTCCGACGCGCGGGTGGCATAGGCTTCATACATTTCCCGGCGTAGCGCGCGATTGTCCGCATAGGTGATGACGGGAAAATAGGAAGGAAACTCCAGTGTCAGCATCCAGCCATCCTCACCCCGCTGACGCGCCGTCTGGGCTGCCAGATCCAGCGCTGATTGGGGCAGGCCCGCCAGCTCCTCTTCCGCAGTGATCACTTTTGACCAGGCGTTGGTCGCATCGAGAAGGTTCTCCTCGTACTTTGCGGTGATCTCGGACAGCCGGCTGGCAATTTCCCCGAAGCGCTTTTTCTTTTCCGGCGGCAGATCCACACCGGACAGGCGGAAATCCCGCAAGCCATTCTCCAGCAGCTTCCGTTGGGCCGCATCCAGCTTTTCATTCTGGCTGGCGACGGTCTGGTAGGCGTGGAACAGGGTCTCGTTCTGTCCCAGTTCGGTGGCATAGTCAGAAAGCCAGGGAAGGCAGGCATTGTAGGCGGTGCGCAGCTCTTTACTGTTCATGACCGCGTTCAGGTGAGAAACCGGCGACCAGGCGCGGGACAGCCGGTCCTCCAGCTCTTCCAGGGGTTCGATGAAGTTGTACCAGTCAGGCTCCTGCACGCCAGTCAGCAATGCGTCTATCTGCTGCCGGTTGTCCTGAAGCAGTTCACTGATGGCGGGTTCTACATCCTCCGCTGTGATTTCGGCGAACCTGGGCAGGCCCGTGAAGTTTAGCAATGGATTGGACATGATATATTTCTGGCTGAAAAAGGATAAGCTGAAATATACCCCATTCAATTCCGGAAAGATAAGCTTTCGGAAACACAAAAAAACCCCGCATTTCGAAAGGACAACGCGGGGTATTCCGGATGATTCGGCAGCGCTTCAACAGGCTGTCAAAACACCCACTGTCGGCTCAACCTTCATTTGGTTGAGGAAGACTTGGGAGCATCCTTCATCGTTGCTGATTCTGCAGCAGATTTCTCGGACTTGGCATACACCGCAAATTCCTCTGCGCTGAGGTCGCCGCTGGCATCTGTATCCAGTTGCTTCCACTGTTCTGCCAGGCTGGGCATGGCAGCAGCCTCATCCTTGCTGATGGCACCGTTCATATCCGCATCCAGCGTGGTGAAAACGTCTCCAGCGGTAGCGGCAACGGCAAAAAAAGCACCCAAAACAGCAACAATAATTTTCTTAGACATGATAAATAGCTCCTCGGCTAGTGTTAAAGATTTCAGCAACCCGCGAATACCCGGACTGCATCCACAATGTTGCAATCACCATGCCAATATTATTTATGCTTTACTTTACAAAGACTTAAATTCTCATTGCAGCTTTCCGCCTGTTCCGGAATGTCGCCTGAGGACGACAGCCGCAGAGAATGATGCGCTGCAAATCCCACTACAGCAGGAAACCGTCCTGTCGCTTCACGGCGACAGTTCGTCACACGCCCGCTTCTTTGGCAGAATCTGCATATGTCTTTCAAACCCGCCACCATCCTCCAGCTGACCCTTTTGGGTTTTATCCTGGTGGCCGTTCCCCTGACCCTTGGTCTGATCAACACCCAGCTGCAGGTGGATCACCTTGCTACGCGGATGCAGAAAGCTGTGCTGACTTCCGCCCAGGCAGTGGAGTCGGGGCGTCTCATCGCCACCCAGGCACTGAACATGGAACGCAGCGCCCTGCAGTATCTGGTACTCAAAGACACGAACATTCGCAACCGCTATGAAGAACAGCGCAAGTCCTTCGTCCGCGAGATCCGGCGGTTGCTGGACCTGCCCCTGGATGAAGCGCTGAGCACGCGTTTGCAAAAGCTGCAGGAGCACGAGGCCAGACTGCACCAAAGACTGCAGCAGGACAACGAAGCATCAGACAGTGGCAAGGAACAGCTGGACGAAAACGAGCAGCTGTCCATGCTGGCGGCGCCCATTCCTTTCGATGTCACCGCACTAATAACCGCCGAGAGCCGGCGCGTGAACGAGCAGATCAGTGCCGTACGGCGCTTGCTGCTGTGGCAGGCAGCAGCCCTGATTCCCCTGGCACTGCTGATCGCCGTGGTGTTTAGTCTGCTGGTTTCCAGGCCCCTGAGACACCTCGGCGGCGCTATACGGCAGCTGGGCGCCGGCGAATTCAATGCCCCCATCCAGGTCAGGGGGCCACAGGACATTCGTGAACTCGGAGAGCAGCTGGACTGGCTGCGGCAGCAGCTCGCCGCACTGAACGAGCAGAAAATGCAGTTTCTTCACCACGTATCCCACGAGCTGAAAACGCCCCTGACCACCATCCGCGAGGGCGCAGGACTGCTGCAGGACGGCATCACCGGGGAGCTGACTGCAGAACAGCAGGAAGTGGTTCAGATTCTGCATGACAACAGTCTGCAACTGCAGTCTCATGTGGAAAGGCTGCTGGACTTCAATCTCGCCCTTTCCCAGGAACACCCGCCGGAGCAGAAGCGGGTGGAACTTTCAGCACTGGTCGAAGCGGCCGTGGATAACCGGCAGCTGGCACTGCAGTCGCGCCATATCAAGGTGCATATGCAGCTTGTCCCTGTTTCCGTCACCGGCGATGCCAGGCAGTTGCGGAGCGTGATCGACAACCTGCTCTCCAATGCCATCAAGTTTTCACCTGCGGGCGGAGAAAT
>DRLF01000291.1 GCA_011051425.1 Thiolapillus brandeum
AACCGGTTCTGCAACGCAGCCTGGCGTAATTTTGCACACAGATCCTTTGCAAAACGCTGTGCTTCGATGCTTTTTGCATCGAACTGGGATTCCATGGCATGACGCCCCTGACCACCGCTATCGAAGCTGCGGCCCGCGCTGTCAGTGTAGAAATCATTGTTTTTCTTGCGCGCCTCCGGATGCTCCAGCTCTTCAAGAAGAACCAGTGGCGCAGCACGATTATCTGCCTGGAGAATTTTCGCATAGCCACCATCAGCAGCCAGTACCCATGAAACAGCCATCCTTTTCACCTCTCGTTCATTCAACTGAGTATTATTCAATATGGCGTTCATGCGAAGGTTTATCAAGACCGCCAGGTATTTTTTCTGCTTTCACATTTTTTCTGATGGGTTGCCAGCCCCTGTCAACCAGATGGCCGCTCATCCGTTTATACAACACAAAACCCCAATTTGACAGATAAACGCGCAGGCCAGATTATGCAGGCAACGCTTTGCTTTTCCAGCATGGAGACACAGATCAAGGCAGACGAGCACACCCGGCGACGCTACCTGGAGCAGTTTCTGGCCCAGGTGGAAAGGCGCGCCCTGATCATGGCCGAAATAGCCACGAGCAGCCGGGAAGAGGCGCTCGACCTGGTGCAGGACAGCATGCTGGCGTTTGCAACAAAATATGCCAGGAAACCGCAAAGCGACTGGACACCATTGTTCTATCGCATCTTGCAAAACCGTATTCGCGACTGGTACCGTCGCAATGCAGTGCGTAACCGCTGGAAAGGCTGGCTGGGCTTTCCTGAAGACAATGGAGACCCCATACAATCGGCACCTGACCCGCACAGCGTTCTGCCGGAGGACGAGATACACAGGGACGAATCCGGAGATGCCATCGCAAAAGCAGTGGGTAAACTCCCCCTGCGGCAGCAGCAGGCGTTTCTGCTGCGGATCTGGGAAGGGCTTGACGTGGCCGCGACCGCAAAAGCCATGGGCTGTTCGCAAGGCAGTGTCAAGACACATCTGTCCCGCGCCATGGCCTCATTGCGCGGGCAATTGCAGGAGTATCGCTAATGCAGTCTTTTGAAGAAAATCTGAAAAAGTCACTGGACAATAAGGCTGCATCCCTGGATGCAGCAACCCTGTCCCGTTTGCATCGCGCCCGTGTCAAGGCACTGGAAACCTCCCCACCCTGGTGGAAACAGCCCGCCGTTTATGCACCTGTCCTTGGCAGTGCCGCCGCAGTCGCGGCCTATCTGTTGCTGTCCACTTACTACCTGGACAGCAACCTCATACAAACGACGGTCAGCAGTGATCCGGTCGAAGCCATGGAAATCATCAGCCTGGATGTTGACCTGGAACTCGTGGAGGAACTGGACTTTTATGACTGGCTGGCACAACAGGAGGATCAGGAGAAGGATGCGTGATCATTCCACCCTGGTTCTTGTTGCTGCTGTCGGTGGAGACACTGCCTCCAGCCACGGCACATGCCCCCGGATACCCGTCGCTGGAATTGCTGGAGTATATCGGCGCCATGGAAGAGACTGAAGATGGCGAGCTGGTGGATCCCCTGGACGCCGTTCCCGCCCAGAACAACCCTGAACAGGGTGACAGATCCGATGGCGACAAGCCATCTGCAACAAAGGAAGGGGCGCATGAAACACCCTAAGCTGCTGCTGGCGTCGTTACTGATTTTTGCCCTGAGCGGCCAGGTTCTGCCTGCAGCGGAATCGATACCCTGGGACACATTGACACCCCAGCAGCAGAAAATACTGCGATCGGCAAAAGACCGCTGGGACAGTTTCTCCATTGAAAAGCAACGCCTGCTCGAGGCCGGGGCATCCCGCTGGCAGGACATGACGCCGGAGCAGCGCGCCAGGGCGCGGAAAAACCTGAAACGCTGGAAAAAGATGACGCCGGAACAGCGCAGAAAGTTCAGACAACGCCTGAAAAAGTTCAGGAATCTTCCACCGGAAAAAAGACGTAAGCTGCGCGAATATCGCAACTGGTTCCAGCAACTGCCTCCCAAGCGTAAGCAGGAACTGCGCAAACGCTGGAAAAACATGACACCTGAGGAAAGACGCCGGCGTCTGGACAAGTTGCCACCCCATCCTCCCGAAAACTGAACAGCCAGGTCAACCAAATCGACTCTGCGGCGTTTAACCCCCTACCAGTCATGAATAAAGGGGAATGCCATGTCAAATCCACGCAGATACTTTGTCACAAAGAGTGCAGCCATGGTTGCACTGTTTTCGACCGGAATGGCAAAGGTGCCAGACGCTCGGGCCAGCACACGCAACAGCGATGCACTGCCGCCCCCCGACCCCGATACGCTGACCCTGAACCGCTGCACCTTTGGCGTCAGCAATGAGCTGATCGGCGAAATGCAGCGCAGAGGCCGGGAAAACTGGCTGGAGCGCCAGATGGACTGGGAAAGCATCGACGACCGGGAAACCAACGACTTCCTGCATCGCCAGACGCCCACGGTGTTCATGTCGGCGAAAGAGCTTGCGGCGTTGCCCAACAGGGGACAGGCCGCCAACGAGCTCAAGCAGGCCACCGTTTACCGCGCCATGTACAGCAACAGGCAGCTGTACGAAGTCATGGTGGAGTTCTGGTCCAACCATTTCAGCATCTACCACCGCGACGGGCCGGTCACTCTGCTCAAGACCCTGGATGACCGGAACGTGATCCGCCCCCATGCGCTGGGCAGTTTCCGCGACCTGCTGCATGCTTCGAGCAAGAGCCCGGCCATGCTCGTCTATCTCGACAACCACACCAACGTGGCCGGCACCCCCAACGAAAACTACGCGCGGGAACTCATGGAACTGCACACCCTGGGCGTAGACGGCGGCTACACGGAAACAGACGTGCAGGAGGTAGCGCGCTGCTTCACCGGCTGGGCCGTCGGCCGGCGCGGCAGCGGCAACATGGGTAATTTCCAGTTCTACCCCCGGCTTCATGACCAGGGTGAAAAAACCGTCCTGGGAACCGCCATTCCCGCCAACGGCGGCATCCGCGATGGCGAACAGGTCATCGACATGCTCGCCGGCCATCCTTCCACGGCCCGCTTTATTTCCACCAAGCTGGCGCGTCATTTCGTCGCCGACGAGCCACCGCAAGCCCTGGTCGACCGCCTGGCGCGAATCTTTCTGGACACCGACGGCGACATCCGGTCCCTGTTGCGGGAAATCTTTCTCAGCGACGAATTCCTGCGGTCCGCAGACCAGAAACTCAAGCGCCCCATGGAATACATCATCAGCGCCCTGCGCAGTACCCGGGCCAGCCCCGGCCCCCAGGCCTACCGCGGCGTGCGCCAATACCTGTTCGCCCTCGGGCAGATACCCTTCGACTGGGTGCCACCCGACGGCTATCCCGATGTCGCCGGCTACTGGACCTCCACCAACGGCCTGCTGAACCGCTGGAATTTCGCCAGCGCACTGGCCGGGTCGCGTCTGCCCGGTATACGGCTGGATTACCTGGCGCTCATCGGCAGGAACTGGCGCCCCGGAGCCCTGGTGGATCACCTGGCAGCCCGGTTGCTGCATCGGCCCCTGCTGGACGACGACAGGCGGTCGTTCATCGGCTACCTGGCCAGTGACAAGTCCGCCACCAAAAGACTGCCCGTTGAAATCGTAGAAGAACGCGTGCCCGGGCTCATCGGCCTGATGCTGTCTTCCGATTACTTTCAATACCGCTAAAGGAGAAGCCGACGATGAAACTTTCCCGCAGAAATTTCCTGAAAATCACCGGCCTGGGCTCCGCCAGCGCCCTGGCGCCCCGCCTGCTGCTTGCCGCCGATGCCAGCGACAGCGCCGACGACATCATCATCAGCGTGTTTCTCAGAGGCGCCGCCGATGGTCTCAACATAATTCCACCCCACGGGGATGGCGACTACTACCGCCTGCGTCCCGGCCTGGCCATTGCACCGCCGGGAAACGAACAGGGCGCATTAGACCTCGATGGCTTCTTCGGTTTCCATCCCGGCATGGCCGCCCTGCTGCCCCTGTACCAGTCCGGGGAACTGGCCGTCATCCATGCCTGTGGCTCGCCCTCTCCCAGCCACTCCCACTTTGAAGCCCAGGATCTAATGGAGCGCGGCCTGACCACCAACAACAGCAGCTTCAGCGGCTGGCTGGGGCGTTACCTGGACTACCGCATGGATGACAGCTTCGGCGTCTTCCACGCCCTGGGCATGGGAAATGCCGCGCCACGCACCCTGGCCCACGATGCCTCCACCATCACCATGAACCGCATCGAGGACTTCTCCCTGCTGGTCCCCGAGGCGCAGAAAGCCGAAACCGAAGCCCTGCTGCAGGCATTGTATGCAGGAGACAGTCCGCTGGAAAACGGCGCCCGGGACACCCTCACCGCCGTGGACACCCTGGCTGCGGCTGATCCCGCGCAGTATCCGCCACAGAACGGCGCCACATACCCCGACACCGGCTTCGGCGCCCAGTTGCAGGCTGTCGGGCAGCTCATTCGCGCGGATGTGGGGGTGCGGGCGGCGGCGCTGAGCCTTGGCGGCTGGGACACACACCAGGGCGAATCGGCCACCCTGGACAACCTGCTGCCCGAGCTTGCCCAGAGCCTGGCGGCTTTCCACACGGACATGGGTACAGCGATGGACAGGATCACCCTGGTCACTCACACGGAGTTCGGCCGCCGCGCCTACGAGAACGGTTCCGCCGGCACGGATCACGGCCATGCCAGTTTCGTGCTGACCCTGGGCGGCAACGTCAACGGCGGCAGGGTCTACCACGACTGGCCCGGACTGAGGGACCAGGATCTCTACGGCAAGGGCGACCTGGAAGTCACCATGGACTATCGAAACGTACTGGGCGAGCTGATCAGCAAGCGCACCCCCGGCATGCCCATGGAGCTGTTATTTCCGGATTTTGATCAGCTTCAGTTTGCCGGCATCTATACCTGAGCGAAACATCATGATGCTGCGTTTGCGCTCTTGAGCTACGCCAATGGTGCGGTTCCTTCGTCACCGCACCCTACGATCAGGAACCGACGGGGCGGCAGTGAACCAGTAAAAAAAAGGCATGGTCGGTTACGACCATGCCCTTTTTATTGCTTTGCTCTATGGAATCAGCCGTGGGTGAACACCAGTTCGCCACCGGCGGCTTCCACCTTGATGGTATCGCCCGGGCTGAATTCCCCGGCCAGAATCTTCTGCGCCAGGGGATTCTCCAGCTGGTGCTGTATAGCCCGCTTGAGCGGCCTTGCGCCATAGACCGGGTCGAAGCCGGCCTCGCCCAGCAGATCCAGCGCTTCGGTGCTGATTTCCAAAGTCAGTTCGCGCTCTTCCAGCCGCTGACGCAGATGCTCGATCTGGATACCGGCGATCTTGCGGATCTGCTCGCGGCCCAGGGGATGGAATACCACGGTCTCGTCCACCCGGTTAATGAACTCGGGGCGGAAATGCTGACCCACGACTTCCATCACCGCGGTCTTCATGGCCTCGTAATCGTTGGTATGAGCCATCTCCTGTATCAGGTGCGAGCCCAGGTTGGAGGTCATGACGATAACCGTGTTGCGGAAATCCACGGTGCGTCCCTGGCCATCCGTGAGGCGGCCGTCGTCCAGCACCTGCAGCAGCACGTTGAACACGTCCGGGTGAGCCTTTTCCACTTCATCCATGAGGATGACAGAGTAAGGCTTGCGCCGCACCAGCTCGGTGAGATAGCCGCCCTCCTCGTAACCCACATAGCCCGGAGGTGCACCGATGAGCCGCGCCACGGAATGCTTTTCCATGAACTCGGACATGTCGATTCGCACCATGGCATCCTCGGTGTCGAAGAGGAATTCCGCCAGGGCCTTGCACAGCTCGGTCTTGCCCACCCCGGTGGGGCCGAGGAACAGGAAGGAACCGTTGGGCCGGTTGGGATCAGACAGCCCCGCCCGGGAGCGGCGAATCGCATCAGACACGGCGCGCACGGCCTCGTCCTGGCCCACCACGCGCTTGGTCAGGTTCTCTTCCATCTTGAGCAGCTTCTCGCGCTCCCCTTCGAGCATCTTGCTCACGGGGATGCCGGTCCACTTGGAGACCACTTCGGCGATCTCTTCATCAGTGACATTGTTGCGCAGGAGCTGGAAATCCATGTGCTCGGCCTCGTCCGCCGCCGCGAGCTGCTGCTCCAGCTGTGGGATGATGCCGTACTGGATCTCGGACATGCGCTGCAGGTCCCCCGCCCGGCGGGCGGTTTCCAGCTCGATACGGGCGCGCTCCAGTTCTTCCTTGATATGGGTGGTGCCCTGCACGGCCGCCTTTTCCGCTTTCCAGATTTCTTCCAGGTCAGAGAACTTCTTCTCCAGTTCGGCGATCTCGGCTTCCAGGGCTTCGAGACGCTTCTTCGAAGCCTCGTCGGTTTCCTTCTTCAGCGCCTCGCGCTCGATCTTGAGCTGGATGATGCGCCGGTCCAAGGTATCCATATCCTCGGGCATGGAGTCGATCTCCATGCGGATGCGTGAAGCTGCCTCGTCGATGAGGTCGATGGCCTTGTCCGGCAGTTGCCGGTCAGTAATATAACGATGCGACAGGGTGGCCGCAGCAACGATGGCCGGGTCGGTAATCTCCACCCCGTGGTGCACTTCATAGCGTTCCTTCAGGCCCCGCAGGATAGCGATGGTGTCTTCCACCGTCGGCTCTTCCACCAGCACTTTCTGGAAACGGCGCTCCAGCGCGGCATCCTTCTCGATGTACTGACGGTATTCGTCCAGGGTGGTGGCGCCCACGCAATGCAGTTCACCGCGCGCCAAGGCAGGCTTGAGCATATTGCCTGCATCCATGGAACCTTCGGATTTACTCGCACCCACCATGGCGTGGATCTCATCGATGAACAGAATGATCTGCCCCTCGGCCTTGCCCAGGTCGTTAAGCACGGCCTTGAGGCGCTCCTCGAACTCACCGCGGAACTTGGCGCCGGCGATGAGGGCTGCCATGTCCAGCGAGAGCAGGCGCTTGTTCTTCAGGCCTTCCGGCACCTCGCCGTTGACGATGCGCTGGGCCAGGCCCTCCACGATGGCGGTCTTGCCCACGCCGGGCTCACCGATGAGCACGGGGTTGTTCTTGGTGCGACGCTGCAAGACCTGGATGGTGCGGCGGATCTCGCTGTCGCGGCCGATGACCGGGTCCAGCTTGCCCTGCTCGGCGCGTTCGGTAAGGTCTATCGTGTATTTTTCCAGAGCCTGGCGCTGATCCTCGGCGTTGGGGTCGTCTACAGACTGGCCACCGCGCACGTTCTCGATGGCCTTCTCGATAGCACCCTTGGTGGCGCCTGATTTGCGCATGAGATCACCCAGGCTGCCTTTGTCCTCCACCGCCGCCAGCACAAAAAGTTCAGAAGATATGTACTGGTCTCCCCGCTTCTGGGCCAGCTTGTCGGTCTGGTTGAGCAGGCGGTTGAGTTCATTGGATACATGCACATCCGCATCCCCACCGGATACGCTGGGCATATGATCCATGATTTCCCCCAGCCCGGATCGCAACTGGTTGACGTTCACACCGGCCTGAGTGAGAAGATGACGTACGCCACCGCCTTCCTGATCGAGCATGGCGATCATCAGATGCATCGGTTCGATGAACTGGTGATCCTTGCCCAGAGCAAGGCTCTGGGCATCAGCCAGGGCCATCTGAAATTTACTTGTTAGTTTGTCCATCCGCATGTTATTCGGCTCCCAAATTTTCTAGATGGCATTAAAGTGGGGATCAGTTTACAGAATTCAACTCTCAGGATGCATTTTTCCCATTGGTGCTATTATGGAGAAAATGCTTATATTTGAGAATGTTGCAAGGAGATTTCCCATGACATACCGCTGCTTCACAATAATGATGATCGTGCTGGGTTTTTCAGGCAGCGCCTCTACCGCCGAGCCGTCGCTGCAGGCGCTCAAAGAGAAGTGCCAGGCCGCCCGCGAGGCGAAGCTTGGCCCGGAACGGGAAGCCCTGATCCAGACCTGCATCAAGAAAGAAAAGAAGCCCGAAGAGGAATGCCGGCGCTTTTACGCAGACTATGGCGCAGGTGGCCGTACCGCCGGTGGCGCAGGCAGACCGCCGCTCTATTTCGATCTGCCGGAATGCGTCGAGCTCAGTGAAGCGGAACAGAAACGATAGAGAACCACAGCCGTTCCGGTACTGCCCCCCGGTCTTGCCGGTTTTCCTGTTTCCTCGATGATATGCGGTAAGCGCATCATTCGTACCAGCGGGTGAAGGTATCCACTGCTTCGCGGGCGGTGCGGTACCGGTTGACCGGATGGCTTTCATCCGGGTAGCCCAGCGCCATGCCACACAGCAACAGGTTCTCAGCGGAGATGCCAAGCTTTTCCCTCACTGCATCCGGATAGTCAGCCGTCGATGCCTGGGGGCAGCTTCCCAGTCCGTATTCCCTGGCGGCCAGCATCACAGACTGGATGAACATGCCCATGTCCAGCCATGAACCCTTGCCCATGTGCTTGTCCATGAAGAAGAACAGGCTGACCGGTGCGCCGAAGAAACGGTAGTTGTTGAGGGCGGCTTCCAGCCTCTTTTCCTTGTCGTCCCGGCCGATTTCCAATGCCTTGTAGAGATCCATGCCGCATTGGAAACGGCGCTTCTTATACGGGTCTATCCACTTGCCGGGGTAATAGTCGTAGTCCGGGTTGGGCTTGGTGCCCTCAGTGGCCAGTTGCAGAAGTGCTTCGCTCAACTGTCTGAGCATGTCTCCCTGTACGACGGCCACTTGCCAGGGCTGGGTGTTGACCCCGGAGGGCGCCCAGCGGGCGGCATCCAGTATTTTCCTGACGGTCTCCCTTGCTACGGGCTTGTCCCGATACGCCCGGGTGGAAATCCGGCTTTCGAGGGCTTCGATTGCATTCATCAGCGATATACCTTTCTCTTGAATAAATCGGTACGGCGGCTGACCACCCGGTCGATGAACAGGATGCCATCCAGGTGGTCGATTTCATGTTGCACCGCCCGGGCTTCATAACCTTCCATTTCATATTCATGTTCTTCACCCTGCACATCCTGCGCCTTGAGTTTTATATGAGTGGCGCGAATCACATTACCGGTGTAGTCCGGCACGGAGAGACAGCCTTCCCTGCCCACTTCGTAGCCGTCCCAGTGAGTGATCTCCGGGTTGATGAGCACTAGGTTGCCATGATTGGGCACAGGCTTGCGGGTGACAGAGCAGTCCACGATGGCGATGCGCTGGAAATGACCGACCTGGGGTGCAGCAATACCGACGGCGCCGGGGCCATGTTGTCTCGTCAGTTCCAGTTGCGCGACAAAACGACGCAAGCTGTCATCAAAACCGGTTACCGTCTCTGATACCTGTTTCAGCCTGTCATCGGGAATGGTGAGTATGGGCAGGGCTTCCACGAATCAGCCCACCAGCATTTCGACGGGGGAGACATTCACGTCGATGCCCTCGGAGCGCAAGCCACTCAGTGAAGCTTCCAGGGTTTCCAGGGGTACGCTGGCAATACCGGCAATCTGCATGATGTACACCGGCTTGTCCTCACTGCCGGCGACATCTGAATCCAGTCCCAGTATGTTGAACCCGTCCTGCGCCAGCACACCTGTGACCTTGGCGACGATGCCGGCCTTGTCCGCGCCACTGACCCGCACGATGAAGTTTGGCGGCACATGGCGGTGCAGGCCACCCTGCATGGGATCGATATGCAGGCTCAGGCCCAGCTCAGCAGCCACTTGGGACAGGGCTTCTTCCAGCGCCTGGGCATCCATCTCGCCGGCCACCATCATCATGATGGTGAAATTGCCACCCAGCCGCAGCATGGAGGCCTCGCCCAGATGCATACCGCGATCGAACAGTGTCCGGGTGATGCGGGCGACGATACCCGGCTTGTCCTCCCCGGTGACGGTCAGCATATACCAGTGTTTACTCATTACTCTTCTCCAACCAGATCAAGCTGGCCATGCGACCGGTGCGGCCATCACGCCGGTATGAAAAAAAACGTTCAGACTCTGTACAAGTGCAGAAGTCACCACCGAAAATCCGGGTCAATCCTTCTGCCTGCAGGCGCAGGCTGGCCAATCTGTAGATGTCGGCCAGCCATTTGCCCTTTCCATGCGGCACGAAGGCAGCTTCTGCAGCCGCCTGCTGCCGCAGGAAGGCCTCACGCACTTCGTCTCCCACTTCAAAGGCGGCGGGACCGATGGCCGGCCCCAGCCAGGCCATGATAGCCGAGGCGGGCCGGCTGAAACAGCGCAGTGTATGTTCCAGCACGCCGCCGGCAAGCCCCCGCCATCCGGCATGAGCCGCAGCCACCTGGCTTCCGCTGTCATCACAAAACAGCACCGGCAGGCAGTCTGCCGTCATTATCGCGCAGACCTCTCCTGCTACCGTACTGAAACGGGCGTCTCCCCGGCACCCGCTGCTGCCGGCAGGCAGCACCTGGCTGCCGTGAACCTGCTCCATCCACAACGGCTCACCGGGCAGCCCCCCCAGAGCCGTCAGCCTGGCCCGGTTTTTCTTCACGTGGGCGGGATCATCCCCCACGTGATCTCCCAGATTGAAGCTGTCCCAGGGTGGAAGGCTGCAGCCGCCATTGCGCGTGGTGCTCAGGGCGCGCACGTTTTCAGGAGCGGGCCAGTCGGGAATGATCCAGTCAGCGTTCATGCTCAGCCCTGTCCAGCCGCAACTGCTCGATGAGGCCGGCGAGATCGCCGGGTACGGGGCTTTCCCATACCAGAGGTTCACCAGTGACCGGATGATTCAGACTCAGACGGCGTGCATGCAATGCCTGACGCGGAAACTGCTGCAATGCCTGGACGGTGGCTTGGCTGGCATCACGCGGCAGTTTCACTCGGCCGCCGTATACCGTATCCCCGACCAGCGGATAGTGAATATGTGCCATGTGCACCCGGATCTGGTGGGTGCGCCCGGTTTCCAGCTGTACATCCAGCAGGGTATGCATGCGGAAACGTTCGTTGATACGGTAGTGCGTAACCGCGTGCTTGCCCCCCTGCACGACCGCCATGCACACCCGTCTGCCGGGGTGGCGACCGATGGGAGCATCCACCGTACCGCCCGCTGTAGGCAATCCCACCACCAGCGCCAGGTATTCCCGCTTGATCTGCCTCGCCTGCAGGGCTTCGACCAGATGCTTGTGCGCCACGAGGCTGCGCGCCACCACCATCAGTCCGGTCGTGTCCTTGTCCAGGCGATGCACGATGCCCGCTCTTGGCAGAGCGGCGGCATCTCCATCATGATGCAGCAGTGCATTCTGCACCGTACCCGTCCAGTTACCGGCTCCGGGGTGCACCACCAGGCCGGTGGGCTTGTCGATGACCAGGATGTGCTCGTCCTCATGGACGATATGCAAGGGAATATCTTCGGGCTCGCAGCGCTGATCGGTTTCCGGCAC
>DRLF01000292.1 GCA_011051425.1 Thiolapillus brandeum
AGGGTGTTCAGCCGGCGCACTTGTGCTTGCGCCCGTCTTTCCAGCAGGTAAAGGGCGGCAGCATGCGTCCGGCGGGCAGCATCTCGCCCGCTGCCACCTTGCAGCCCGGTCCCAGGCCTGAGCGTATGCCCAGCATGGCGCCGTATTCGATGACGATGGGGGCCACCTGCAAGTGGTGATTGCCTCTTTCGTCCAGAGTGACTACGTGGCCGGCCAGGCCACACTGACTGGCGATCACCGCACCCTTCTCCACGGTGAGCAGGTAACGTTCGCTGATGAGAATGTCCCGGGCCCAGAAGGAAAAGGGGCTGACCCGCGAGCCCCATAGTGTCAGCCAGCTGCCATACAGCCCCGGCACCAGGCGCAGCAGTTCTTCCAGCAGGCCGATACGGTTGAAGGGCATCTGCAGCTGGGTGAGGAACCACCAGACACGAAAGCTTCTGTCCTGTGGTGTGCTGTCACGAGTCAGTGGCCTGCCGAACAGGGCGAGAGTGATGCGGCAGGTTACCGGAGGCAGGAGATACAGCCAGGCGGCAGCGAACATCAGTCCACCCGCGACCGACTGAAACTGCAGGCTCAGCAGGCCGCCAAGGCTCAGAAAGGCAAGAGGGAAGTAGAGCAGGAGAATCTGAAACAGCTCCGGTCTTTGATGCTGGTTTCTGTTCATTCAAATATCATATGTGTTTTGCGTCTTGAATACAGCAGAGAAAAATATTCCGGCAGCGCTCAACCTGCTTGTTGCTGCATCATTGATCGTGACAGCGCTGTTTTTGCTGTGGCTGGCTTCCCGTCTGCCGTTGCCCGCATCGCTGGTGATCGGCTTGCTGTTTGCCATGTTGCTGCTGACCAACTATCAGCTGATACACGAAGCCACACACGGGTTGTTGCATCCTTCACCGGGAGTGAATGAAAGCGTGGGGATGCTGCTATCCTGGTTGTTTCCCGTGTCCTTGACACTGATGAAAGTGACACACATCGTGCATCACTGCTGCAACCGCAGTGATCATGAGATGTTTGACTGCTACTATCCCGGCGACAGCCGTATCCTGAAATACTTCCAGTGGTATGGCCTGCTGTTTGGCCTCTGGTGGTGGCTGGTGCCTGTTGGCAGCCTGCTGCTGGCGCTGAATCCTCGATGGCTGTACTCCCGCCCTTTCAGGAAGGCCCGCACGACAACCAGGCTGTTCGATGATTTTTCAGCCAGGGAAATTCGCCGTGTGCGTGTGGAAACGGTATTTGGACTGCTGTTCTGGGTCCTGGCTTTCCAGCTGTTGCAGTTGGAGTGGTCAGCCATGCTGATCCTGTATGGCATGTTCGGGTTCAACTGGTCGACACGTCAGTATGTTACCCATGCGTTTTCCCCAAGAGATGTGATCAATGGCGCCTGGAACCTGCGGGTGGGCAGGCTGCATGGGGCAATGTTGCTCAATGGGCAATGGGATCGTGTACACCATCAGCATCCTCACGTTTCCTGGATACATCTGCCCGAGCTGGCCCGGGGGAAAGCCTTTGATCTGGGATACTGGCAGCAATACCGGCGATTGTGGCGTGGTCCACGCTGTTGCCGGGAAAAAGGACCCCGCTGCCTGCCGCGCCAGGGCTATGAAGGTTTGTCATGAATGCGGATGCTGATGTTTTGTCAAAGATAAAGCATGCCAGCGAGCAGGATCGCCAGTGCCGGGTGGTGCCGGATTTTTCGGATATCGATCCCAGACTGCCTTTTGTGCCTGAGGTATTCACCCAGTTGTACCATACGTCTGCATATGACCTGCTGAACCCGGAACAGAAACTGCGCTACAACCAGCTGTTCGGCTTGCGCTCCAATGAGCTGTTCATGGTATTCGAGAAAGGTGTGACCCGTCAGGTGATCCATCAGCTCAAGAATGCGAGACAGGAAAGTGACCCATTGCTGGCAGATTGTCTGGAAGGCATGCTGGTGGAGGAATCGAGACACCATGCCATGTTTCTGGATTTCAACCGCCGTTTTCTGCCCCAGGGATACAGCAACAGGGGTCGTTGTTTCACGCGTGATTCCCGTCTGGAGACGGGGGTGCTGCTGACCCTGGCGAAACGGCCTGGACTTCAGCCGTTGCTGCTTTGGGCAGTGCTGGTGCTGGAGGAATTTTCCACGGCCTATTCCAGAAAACTGGTATCGGCCGAAACAAAGTTGCCGGGGAGCCTGGAACCCTCCTACCGGCGGCTGCATGCCTTGCACCTGCAGGATGAGCAGCGTCATGTGCAGCTGGACAGTGTGCTGATCCGGGAACTGATGAAAAACGGCAATCCGTTGCAGCGGGGGATGAACGCACAGCTGTTCCGGTTTTTCTTTCGCCAGGTGCTCAATCCCCGTCACTCCGGTCCCCGTGTAATCCGGTATCTGGTGATGGAATATCCTGAACTGAACAGGCACCTCGCCGATATGCTCAGGGCTGTGCGTAAGCTGGGCATGGATCCGGGGTTGCAGAACATCATGAATGACAGCGGTCAAATGCCGGTGACGCATGCGCTGTTGGCCGAGTACCCTGGGTTCAGGTGGTATTGACATGCAGGCCTGGGATGCCATACGGAAAGCTGTGGAAGGTGAGCGGGAGAGGTTTATACAGTCGACCCGAATGACAGCGCAAGTGCAGGAACAGGTGCTGCAGGGGATTCTGCATCGACACCGGGGATCGCGCTTTGGCCGCGAACACGACTTTGCTTTCATTGGCGACAGCAGGCAGTACGCGCATCAGGTGCCTCTGACGGAATACCGGCAAACAAGACCCTGGATAGAAGCGATGCTCAAAGGA
This sequence comes from Thiolapillus brandeum, assembly GCA_011051425.1. GTDB lineage: Bacteria > Pseudomonadota > Gammaproteobacteria > Chromatiales > Chromatiaceae > Thiolapillus > Thiolapillus brandeum_A. The sequence goes on from DRLF01000292.1 coordinate 2,790, forward strand.
GACCGGCAAGCGCTCATTGCCGACTGGTCTCATTTTGAAACCACCGGTGGCAGCGATGGCGGCGCCAAAATCATCCCCTATGGCGCATCCGGAATGCGGGGGTTTCAAAAGGCGTTGTATCCCTGGCTGGACGATCTGCTGCAACAGCGGCCCGCCATCGGCAAGGGCAGTGCCTACTGGTCCATCAGTCCCGTGTTGCGGTCAGACAGAACCGCTGAAAGCGTTCCCCTTGGCCTGAAAAATGATGCGCTGTACTTTGGTCCGGAACTGGCGGGGAACATCAGCAAGACACTGGCGGTACCGGCGACGGCCGGTGAGTTCAGCGAGCTGCTTCCCTGGCAGACGTATACCCTGAAACATTTGCTGCAGGCCCAGGACCTTCGCATGATATCGGTCTGGAGTCCCACCTTCCTGTTACAGCTCATGAAGGCTCTCGGAAACAGCGAAAGATGGCTGACGGATTCACTGCCTTCCCGTATACGTCAGCGCCTCGGGGACGCACTGAAGACAGGAACCCTGGATACCACGGTACTCTGGCCGGAACTGGATACGCTCAGTTGCTGGACGCAAGGCCCGGCGCAGGTTTTTGTGCCGGCGCTGCGACAGCTGTTTCCCCAGGCTCATATACAGGGGAAAGGGTTGCTGGCGACAGAAGGTGTGGTCTCTGTGCCGGTCGAGGGAGCACAGGATCCGGTGCTGGCGGTGAACAGCGGCTATTTCGAGTTTGTGGATAACGCGGGGAAGGTGCTGCAGGCAGCAGAAGTTCAGCCCGGTGAACGCTACAGAATCATCCTCACCAACGATCTGGGAATGTACCGCTATGATCTGGGCGATGAGGTGGAGATCAGCGGCTGGTATGAACAGGCACCCATGTTGCGGTTCAGGGGAAGAATCAGTACGAGTGACCTCGTGGGAGAAAAGCTGGAAGAGGTGTTTGTCGCCAGGGTGCTGGAATCGGTGGATGGGTTTTCGCTCCTGTGTGCCGTTTCAGAAAGCCAGCCGGGCTATGTGTTGCTGTCTGAAACTTCTGAATCAGATGCTGCTAGGATCGAAAAAGGCCTGTTCAGGAATCCTCAGTACGCCTATGCGAGAAAAATGGGGCAGCTGGCGCCACTGGCAATACGGCAGGTTGCCGGCCTCGATGAGCTGTACAGCCGATGGCGTTTGCAGCAGGGGCAGCAACTGGGGGATATCAAGCCGGTGTACCTTTTGCGGGATGACAGTTTTCTGCAATTCCTGGAGAGCAGCAGGTGAGCCGATTTCTGTTCAGCCTCGCGGGGGAGGAGGATGATGCGGCCCTGCGGCGGAGGATGTCCCAGGACATCATGCAGGGAAACATCTCCGTCAGCTTTCGTCGTGAACCGTCCTATTTCATCGGTTCGCGGGTGCAGGGAGAGCAGGTTCAGGTCATAAAATGCGAGGAGCGTTCTTCCGGCCGTATC
>DRLF01000293.1 GCA_011051425.1 Thiolapillus brandeum
ACAGCAGGTGGATTAATCTCAATATGCTTAGCTGGGTGTCTGGATGGGTTTGCCTACAAAAAGTTAGAACTGACCCCATCATGAAGAAGCCTACGGTTGCGGTCAAAAACGGTGATTCTTCCTGTCTAATGAATCTCGAAGAAATAATGGAAGGCACAATTTGGGCACAGTCAAGGCACAGAGTAAAAACGAGGGATTTTTGGAGCTTTGAGGCTAACGGTCAGATGGCGTGACGACCTCAACCTGGAAAACGGGGACGCCACCCCTTGGTGGTTTCAGTCCAGGCCCTAAAGACATGAACGCAAGCTGTTGATAATAATACAAATGGCCCGCCCGAGAGGATTCGAACCTCTGACCTCCGCCTCCGGAGGGCGGCGCTCTATCCAGCTGAGCCAAGGGCGGAAAGGGTAATTATAGCCGATATTGTCGACTTCCCTATCCCGATTGCTTTTCCGGGGTGCGAAGCATAGCAGATTGCGCTATCTTCAAAAAGAATTCTCTGCTGTGGGGAAAATGCCGATATGACTCAAACCTGCGTTTACCTGGGGCCTGAACTCGCCCGCTATGGATTTGGGGACGAACACCCGTTCGGCACCGACCGCATGGGCGCTTTCCAGGAGGAATTTGAACGGCGCGGTCTGGATAAGCGTTGCCAGGTGCTGTCGCCGGTGAAAGGCGATCCCGAACTGCTGGCGCTCTTTCATACGCCAGACTATCTGCAGTTACTTGCCGAGCGCTCCAAAAGCGGTGATGGCTACCTGGATGGCGGCGACACGCCTGCTTTTCGTGGCGTGTTCGAAGCTTCCCTGACAGTTGCCGGCACTGTCTGCGATGCAGCAGACCGACTGATAGCCGGTGAATGCGCCCGCGCCTTCGTGCCCATTGCCGGCCTGCATCATGCCCGACGTGACGGTGCAGCCGGCTTTTGCGCGGTGAATGATTGCGGCATTGTCATCGAGCACCTGAAAAAACAGCATCACCTCACGCGCATCGCTTACGTGGATATCGACGCTCACCACGGCGATGGCGTGTTCTATGCTTTCGAAGACGATGCTGCAGTGATCTTCGTGGACTTCCACGAGGATGGCCGTTTTCTCTATCCCGGCACCGGTGCCGCCACGGAAACCGGCAGGGGCGCTGCAAAAGGCCTCAAACTGAATATTCCCCTGCCACCGGAAGCGGATGATGCGCTTTTTGCCCGGCTTTGGCCTGCGGCAGAACACTTTCTGAAATCATTTGATATTGAGTTCTGCATCCTGCAGGCGGGGGCCGACAGTATTGGCGGAGATCCCATCACGCATCTGAACCTGTCACCCCAGACCCATGCTGCGGTGGCCCGTGCGCTTTCCAACCTGCCCTGTCAGCGATTGCTGGTACTCGGTGGCGGCGGCTACAACCGTCACAACCTGGCGCAGACCTGGAACGATGTCGTGCAGGCGTTGTCATCCTGACTTTCGCCAGCACAGGATACGGTTGTTCGCGGGCATGGCGATATCGTCCTGCAGGCGCATGCCGGCCTGCCCCGCCAGCTCATCCAGGGACTCGAAATCCCGAACACCACTCAGGGGATCCCGCTCTTTCAGCCAGCCGTCAAAACGACGGTTGCTGTCACTGGCGTATCTTCCGTTGTAATTGAACGGTCCGTACAGCAGGAACAAACCCCCGTCGGGCAGCAGTTTGCCGATGCCGTCCATCATGGCCTCGACCTGTGGCCAGGCCATGATATGCGCCGTGTTGGCGGAGAACACGGCGTCTGCTTCGATGGCGGGCCAGGGCTGCCGGGAAACATCAAGTTCCAGCGGCGCCTTCAGGTTTGCCAGGCCCACCTCAGCACACCAGAGCCGTATGCCGGGCAGATTCTCACCGCGATCGCTGGGCTGCCAGTGCAGATGCGGAAGGTGCGTGGAAAAATAAACGGCGTGCTGCCCGGTGCCACTGCCGATTTCCAGCACAGTCGAAGCAGCGGCCAGCAGGGGACGCAACTGCTCCAGGATGGGATCGCGGTTCTGATCACAGGATTCGGCATAAGGTTTCATGAATTATCCTTCCGGTAAGCTGTCTGCTGTTGCAATTGGCGGATGTATTCGCCGATGCTGCGTCGTTCCATCTGGGCGAAACGCCGTATGGGTTCGACAAAGCCAGCTTCGGCCATCCAATGCGCCGATGCGGTTTTCACGGGGTTGAATCCCCGTGCTACCTTGTGTTCCCCCTGCGCACCGGGTTCGAAAACCTGCAGACCATTTTCGATGCAGTACTCGATGCCCTGATAATAACAGGCTTCGAAATGCAGGCTGTCGATCTCCTCCGTACAACCCCAGTGCCGGCCGTACAGCCGGTTATCGCTGGCGAACATCAGCGCACCGGCGATGCTTCTGCCTTCAAGATCCGCCAGCACCAGCAACACCTGGTCCGGCATGGCACGAGCCACCGCCTGGAAAAAACCCTGGTTGAAGGTGGCCATGCCCCATTTTTCGTCGAACAGGCGATTGTAGAAACGGGTGAAGTCTGCCCAGTCCTGTTCACTGGCGGTATGACCGTTCAGGCGGCGCAGTGTTACGCCAGCCTCGGCAACCCGGCGGCGCTCCCGGCGGATGTTCTTGCGTTTCCTCGCCGACAGTCCGGACAGAAAATCATCGAAAGCAGCATATCCCCGGTTTTGCCAGTGAAACTGGCAATCGTTGCGTATTACCAACCCGTGAGCCTCCAGAAACGCCAGGTCAGCTGCTTCCGGGAAAAGCCAGTGCACCCCGCTGCCGCCGTATTCGGTGACCAGTTCCCGGGCAGTATGCAGGAAGACATTGCGGCATGCTTCTTCCATGCCGGGCTGTATCAGCATGCGGGCACCGGCGGCGGGGGTATAGGGAATGGCGGAAACCAGCTTGGGAAAATAGCTCAGGCCGACGCGTTGCCAGGCTTCCTCCCAGGCATGATCGAACACGAACTCACCATAGGAATTGAGCTTGCGGTACAAGGGCATGGCAGCCACCAGCCGGTCCTGGCGGTACAGGGCCAGGTGCATGGGAAGCCAGCCGAAGTGCTCACCCACGCAGCCATGGGTTTCCATGGCGGCGAGAAATTCATGCTTCAGGAAGGGGTGATTTTCCGTTACCAGCGCGTTCCATTCGGCAGCACTGATTTCGTTCAGTCCGGCATGAACACGAACAACAAGGTCTGGGTCAGTCATTTCCCGCGGCAGACTTCAGCGCAGCAGCGATGATCTCTCCCAGCTGCGCCAGCGCCTGGCTCTGGGCCTCGACCTGCGCCTCGTGGCTGTCATCAGCCGCAAGGGTTTCGATATGAGAGCGCTTCACCTGCAACAGCCTGTCGGGATGCTTGCGGAACAGCTGCCACTGGGCATCCAGCACGATCAGATTGTCCGGCGCCGCGTCGAAGCGGTTGATATCCACCAGCACCTGGTAATCCAGATCCAGGGACGAACTCCAGGGGTAGGGAAGCACGCCTTCGGAGCCGAGTATTCGTGCAAGGTCTTCTGCCAACACGGCGGTGATATTCTTGCCATGATCGCCCGCCCAGCGGTGGAATTCGTCCATTTTCAGGCTCACGTCACTGTTTCTGCGCACGATCTGGCTGCGGTCCAGGTAATCCGCAAGATTCACCGGCCCCACACCCAGCAGCAGGCCGGGCTGAACCGGCTGCGCAGCCTGCGCCCTGGTACTGAGCACATAGAAACTGGAGGAAGGCGACTGGTAGGCGCAACCGCCCAGCAGCATGACAAGCAAGGGAAGCAGTATTTTCATGGCCGGAATTGTAGCATCTACTCGGGCTGCAGCTTCACTTCCAGAGGCCCCCGAACGTCCAGGTGCACGTCCTGCTGCGGGAAGGGAATCTCCATGCCGGCCTCACGGAATTTGCGGTTGATGGCATGGTGCAGCTCACTCAGGGTGGCAATACGGTAATCGACAGAATCGATCACGCAGCGCAGTTCCAGCAACAGTGCA
>DRLF01000294.1 GCA_011051425.1 Thiolapillus brandeum
CCACGGTGCGGTTCTCGTAGGCTTTGAGCTGCACTTCGGGTTCCAGTGTTTCCTCACGGTATTCCAGATCCAGTTCGGCAAGCGCCGGCAGCGCCAGAAACCCCGTCATGAAAAAAAGCGCGGCGGAAATCCGGTGGGAATCAATAACAGAAAACAGCATGGAGACTGGCAATAGCTTGCTCAAGGTGGCGTTTGGATGAGGTATTAAACACTATTTGTTTTTCAATATAAACCTTGTTCCCGGTTTGCCCCGCAGAGCAGCAGCCTGGACAGTGAAGCCGGGCGGGTCAAGCCATTACCGGTGCTTCCCTGCACCTGTGACAGACCTGCCTGTCTGCAGACAAAAACCTGCCCCCCTTCAGGGGGAAATACCGTTGCCAACCCGCAAGATTCCCTGGTCCATCACGCGAAAACGGGGGAACAAGATCACCTCGGGCGCAGAATAGATGACCTTGCTGTTGCCATCGATGGAAAGTTCATTGCCAGCACCTGCACCATTGATATCACCGGCCTTTATCGATACGGTGGTCGCACAATAGTATTCTTCATTGACATAACTGTCCGGCCCCTGAACTTCCAGATCTGTCGTGCCCGGCGGGCAGGACTCATCGTCGATGATGGTAATCTGCGCCTGAGAGGGTGATCCCAGGGCTACACCCACCGGGTTACTCAAGACCAGCGTAAAGTATTCACCACCTTCTGCCTTTGCATCGTCATCGATAGAGATATTCAGGGATTTGCTGGTCTCACCATTCTGCAGCGTAAGCGTACCCGAACTGCTCACATAGTCGCTACCGCTCATGGCGGTATTGTCAACAGTCGCATAACCCACAGAAACCTGTCCGGCACTGCTGCCGCTACGGTTTACCGTCACGCTGACGCTACCAGCCGTTTCATCAACATCATAGTTTGCCTGCGCCAGGGCCAACTCAGCCGGCGACTCCGTATACAGGTCATCGGACAATTTACTGGTCGTGCCTGCACCATAGAAATGAATAACACCATTGGCCATTGCCATGCTTTGGGTTCGCAGCCCTTCATCAGCCGTCAGTGAACGGGACAGGGTGGCAGTCCAGTTGCCACTGGCATCGGCAGTGGCTTCGCTCAAAAATTCCTTTGCCTCGATACGGCCATCCAGATCATCCGCATACAGATAGATCCGGCAATTGGGACAGGCTGCCGAAATAGTGGTGGGTCCAGGCAATACAGCATCATCACCCTGAGTACCGGTAACAGATGTACCGTTGATGCCGGTCACCTTCGCCGGATTGAACTTGCGCAGTTCTACGGGCACTCCCGGTGAAGCAAAACGGTAAACATGGTCGGGATGTGTGGCTGCACCGGCATCGATGACCATATTCTTGCGTACAGTAATCCACCGGCCGCTGCCGGCAGCAAAGCTCTGGGTCAGAATGGCGCTATCGAAATCGGTGCCGTCATCCCCCGGATCGAAACCATTGCGGGTATGCACGATCAGGTTGTTCTCTACCAGAAGTTCCGTGCCCTGGAGCAGCATCCCCTGACCACATACGCCAGCATCCTTACCGGCCAGATCACGCCCGATGACGTTCAGCGTCACGGTATTCCCAACACCGGCAATTTCCATAGTGATCGGCGGCGTATCATTGGTCGACTGCGGGACATGCAAGCCCACCAAGCGATTGTTGGTCACCGTATTGTTATCGCCCGTTACCTGAATACCGCGGCCCCCATACCAGAGGCTGGCATTGTAATCCAGCTCCCGAGCGCAGTTTACGCCGGTATCGTGGGGCGCAGGGACATGGCCCTGTGAGTCCATGCCAATGTAGTTGGCTTCGATCAGGTTGTTGTCACCACCGCTGGTTATGCGGATTGCCCGTTCAAAAGCACCGATGATGCGATTGCCGCGAATGATATTGTTGTCGGAATCCTCATTCGGCAGGATGATCCCACCCCGGGCCAACGAACGCATCGCCTGTGTCGATGCCGTTGAAGCCAGCGACAATCCACTGCCGTTTGCTTTCAGGCCCATCCAGTTGTTTTCCACCAGATTGTTACCTTCGTAAAGGATGATCTGGCCACCACCGATAAAACCAAGATTACGGATCACGTTGTTGGACGTGCGTACTTCGAGGGAGACGCCAAACGTTGGCAGGTTGTCACGATTGGTATTGACCATGATTTTCGGCGCATTTGCCCGTCCTCCGGGCTGCGTATTGCCGTCGATGGTGACCTGCCCGCTCACATCGGTGATGTAACGTCGCTTGAGCTCCCACTCATAGGACTCATCGATCTGCACTTTCCAGTACTGCAGGGCAGCATCATAATTGGGGTCGTTGAGGGGAAGGTTGAATTCGATGGAAATGGGACGATCTGAGTCCGGTCGTGCGCTGGCTTCGACAATTGCCCGCCGCAGCGTGCATTTTCCGTCCGACTCGGGAAAAAACAGGGCGCCATCGATATAGGTACAGGTGCTCCGGCTGAAATTGCTGCTGGTCGCCAGGTCTTCCGACGAATTGACGACAATGGTTGTCGGCGCCGCCTGCAACTGTGCGGATGCAACCCCGAAGGCACAGCCTGCCAGCAAGGCAAGGTAAGCCTTCGATCTTCGGATGTGTGCAGTATGAGTGGTTTTCATTCTTGTATACTCCTCCATTTCGCATATTCCATTGTTTTTATATGGATATATAATATTTTTTTGCCCTGCAACAATAACACAGCTCATCAAAATTGCTTCAGGTCATTGCCAGGAAACGGGTTTCCCTTTATTCTTTAACAATTGTCGTAAAAGCCCTTCCCTGGGCTTTTACGACTCGGATTCGGAAAAATGCGATTTTCCGAATCCTCCATTTTCAATGACTTACAGCCATCGAAAATGGCGATGCATCCCTGCATCGCGGAGGCTGTCGCCTTTTGCGACACCCTCCTTCGGTCAGAATCAATTTCCGGGAAACACGCATGATGACAGTCAGCAACAGAGATGCCCGTTACAACATGGCCTATCAGCAGATTCGCCCCTGGGACGTTTTTGACGATCAGGTGCTGGATATCATGCAGAGCCTTCCCCGTGAGCAGTTCGTTCCTCATGCCTACCGCAGCCTGGCATTTGCTGACACGCGCATTCCCCTGGGACATGGTCAGGTGATGATGGAACCCAAACTGGAAGCCCGCATGCTGCAGTCACTGGCCGTCAGGCCCAGCGACCAGATCCTGGAAGTCGGCACCGGCAGCGGCTTCGTCACCGCCTGCCTGGCCTCACTGGGAAATTCTGTCAGCAGCTTTGACATCTATGACGCGTTTATCAACACGGCAAAAGAAAAGATCGCCATGCAGGGTATCAATAATGTTCACCTGCACCTGGGAAATGCATTCGCCGCCGAACTGCCCAGAGAAGGATTCGATGTGATCGCGGTGACCGGTTCATTGCCTGCCTACAGTGATCAGTGTGAACAGTTCCTCGCTCCCGGCGGACGTCTGTTCATGGTTGTAGGCACATCCCCGGTCATGGAAGCCATACTGGTCACCCGTCAAGGCGACGAGTTCGTGGAAGAGCACCTGTTCGAGACGGATCTACCACCGCTGGAACTGCTGCCTCAGCCTTCCCGCTTCTCGTTCTGAGCGGAAGAAGCCGGCGCTCCCCGATCTTCCTGGAGAAAACCGTCCACCATATTCACCAGATGCTGCAGAGCACCGCGGTTCTGCTCCACAGCCTGCCGGCCGTGCTCACCCACCCGCGAGCGTTCACTCGCATCCTGCAGCCAGGCAGCAACCTGCTCTGACAGCTCCTCTATATCCTGCACCATGACACCGGCGCCCTGATCGCGCAGCAGGCGTGCAATCGCTGAAAAGTTGAACACATGGGGGCCGAACAGTACTGGCACTCCCTGGGCGGCAGCCTCGAGCATATTGTGTCCACCCACTTTGACCAGGCTGCCACCGATAAACGCCACATCGGCCACCCCCAGAAATACGGGCAGCTCACCCATGGTGTCTCCCAGAAACACCTGGGTCTGCTGGTCGCAGGCCCGTTCACTGGATCGCCGCAACAGGGAAAATCCCAGCCGCTGCACCAGCATTGCCACGCGCTCAAAACGCTCCGGATGACGGGGAACCAGTACCAGCAGGGCCGACGGAATCTGCGCCAGAATCTTTCTGTGTGCCGCCAGCACCAGTTCCTCCTCCCCTTCATGGGTACTGGCAGCCACCCATACCGGCCGGTCGCCCCAGACACGGCGCACCACCTGGGTCTGCTCCTGCACGCTGGCGGGAATACGCATGTCGAACTTGATGCTGCCGGTAACCCTGACACGCTCCTGCGGAACCCCCAGGTCGATGAAGCGCCGGGCATCTGCCTCCGACTGGGCAGCAACCGCATCGATCATTCCAAAAACTTTTTGTGAAAACTTACGCAGATAGCCGTAACGCCTGGCCGATCGCGCAGAAAGGCGGCCATTGGCCAGCAGCGTTGGAACCTGCTGCTCCCTGCAGAGGCGCAGCATGTTCGGCCAGATCTCGGTTTCCACCATGACCAGCAGCCGCGGCTGAATCCTGTCGAGAAAGCAGCGTACCGCCGCAGGCAGGTCATAGGGATAGTAGACATGGAAGACGTCCTGACCGAACAGCAGGCGCACCCGTTCCGAACCGGTGGGCGTGGAGGTCGTGATGGTCAGGGAAAGCGCCGGCCAGTGCTGCTGCAGATGCTTTACCAGAGGTTCGATGGCCTGCACCTCACCCACAGACACCGCATGAATCCACACACCGCCAGCCGCCGGTTTGCCAATGAAAAAGCCCATGCGCTCTCCCCAGCGCTTCCCGTACTCGGGTGACTTGCTGCTGCGCCAAAGAAGACGCAGCAGCACGAAAGGCAACATCAGGTAAAGCAACGGGGTATAGATCAGCCTCATGAGATCTCATCCATGATGGCCACGTTCTGCCGCAGATGATGCGGATCGATGGTACCCACGATCATGCTGCTGACACCGGGCAGGCTGAACACATGGCGCATGGAAGCACGCACACCTTCCAACCCCTGAACATGACCGCTCATGAGGCCCTTCTTCACCAGCACCCCCTTGCCCAGGCGCCGGGCCGCCTCCAGCACGGGCCGTTCCTCATCGTATTCCAGGTTGGCCGTGGCCATGACTACATCCATTTCCTCGACGACCCGCAGGCCGCCGGCCACGGTTTTCGATGACATGCCGTGCGCGCGGATCAGACCTCTCTCCTTGAGTTCCCTGAGGGCATCGAGGGCGCCTTCGTGTTCCAGGATCTGAAGATCATCCCCACTCGAATGGATCAGCACACAATCCAGGTAGTCCGTGCGCAGGTCGCGCAGGCTTTGCTCAACCGCAGCCCTGGTATGCGCATGACTGAAATCGAAGGACGAACACCCCTTTTCGAAGATCTCTCCCACCTTCGAGACGATGACCCAGTCCCCCCTCGGTCCCGGCAGCAGCTGGCCGAGCCGCTGCTGGGCCGTACCGTAGGCGGGAGCCGTATCCAGCAGATTGATACCCAGTTCCCTGGCCAGTTCCAGGATAGACTTCACGGAAGCGTCATCGGGTATCTCGAAGGCCGAGGGATATTTGACCTGCTGGTTCCGTCCAAACTTGACGGTGCCCAGCCCCAGAGGGCTGACACGAATGCCGGTGCTACCAAGATCTCTCAGCTCCATGACCGCACCGTTTCCCAGGGCAGACTTGCCAGCGCCGGCCTGGACAGGGGCATTTCAAACGGCCCGCCATCCGGTGACGGTTGTCCGGCCTCCTTCAGCCGGGCCAGCACCTCAGCTGCCAGCCTTGGGGCAAACGCCAGCTTGGTGGGCCAGGCCACCAGCAGGTCACCGGCCTCCCCGACAAAACTTTCCTGGGGACGCTTGCCTCCGGAGGTGGCGACTTCGGCACGCTGAATGGGCAGCGTGGCCCAGGCGGCATCCCTGACAGTCACCCAGGGCAGCAGGCGGGCAAGCTCTGAGCCTGCGGCCGCTATCTGCTCATCCGTATCGCGCCGCACTCCCTCCTCGGCCAGCTGGCCACCCAGATACCAGATCTGCTTCCCTTCGCCCAGGGGATAGCTGGTGATGGTCAGACGCGGGTTGGCGCTTGCGCCCAGACAGTGGGCAAAAACCGCAGGCAGCCGGGCCTTGAGCATGACCATATGCAGGGGGCGTTTTTGCATCTTGGGTTTTTTCAGCCCCCAGGCCGCCAGCAAACCCGCATTGCCTTCACCTGCCGTGAGCAGAATCTTACCCGGCTGCAGCTGCGTGTCGCCGATCCGCACCATACCGTTTTCCACCAACAGATCGGCCGGATCATATTTCCAGCAGTATGGCAGAGCCTGATCGGCCAGGTGGTGCATCAGGGATGCCGTATCGAGCACCGGCTCCTGCAACCGGTAGAGGCTGCCGTGAAAACCGGGTGCATCGAAAGGCGCCGGCAGATCCGGCGCTGACACGGCCTGCACGCGGCTGCGCATGAGCTTGCTGGCAAACAGTCCCGCGACACCTGAGCTGAGACTGCCGCTGGACCAGAGATACTGGTGTTCGGACAACAGCCGCACGGCGGAAAGATCCAGTTCACCCTTGCCCTGCAGGCAGGCCCGCCAGATACCGGGCATAGCGGCGATGGACTGTGCCGAACCGCTCAGCCTGCCCTTCAGGGCGTACTTGGTGCCACCGTGAATGATTCCCTGTGAGGCAATGGACTGCACGCCGCCCAGGACGCGGGATTCCAGCAACAGCACGCTGTAACCTGCCTGCCGGGCACGCAGCAGCGTCCACAGACCGGCTATGCCACCGCCGAAAATCAGCAGGTCTGGCCGGACGGTATTCACGAACCCTGTTTGATACTGTCTACGATGGATGTGGTGGAAACACCGTCGATGTAGGTGAGCACCCGCACTTCCCCGCCGGCAGAACGCACGCAGCCGGCGCCGGGAATGGCATCAGGATCATTATCTCCACCCTTCACCAGCAGATCGGGCTCAAGGCGGCAGATCAGGCGCTCGGGTGTTTCCTCGGCAAAGGGCACTACCCAGTCCACGAAACCCAGCGCAGCGAGTACGTGCATGCGGTTCTGCAGGGGATTCACGGGTCTTTCAGGACCTTTCAGCTGGCGCACGGTTTCATCCACGTTCACGGCCACTATCAGCCTGTCACCCAGTTTGCTCGCCTGTTCCAGGTAGGTGACATGGCCGGCATGCAGCAGATCGAAACAGCCGTTGGTGAACACGATACGCTCGCCCCGGTCCCTCGCTGCGGCAACCAGCTCCATGAGGTCATCCTCGGTCACAACGCCGTGTTCGGCAATGCGCTGCTCCAGCAGTCCCTGTTGCAGCTCATGGGCACTGACGCTGGCCGTGCCCAGCTTGCCCACTACGATGCCTGCTGCCAGATTGGCGAGGGCCGTGGCGGCTTCCACCGGCTGGCCCGCCGCCAGCGCAATCGCCAGGGTGGCAATCACGGTGTCACCGGCGCCGGTAACGTCGAATACTTCCTGCGCGCGTGTGGGCAGGTGATGAATATCCTGACTGCGGCCTGCCAGGCTCATGCCATGCTCGCCCCGGGTGATGAGCAGGTGCTCCAGATCACAATCTTCGATCAGACGAAAAGCGGCCGCTTCCAGCGCAGCATTGCCGGCACAGGCACCGGCAACTGCCTCGAACTCGGACCAGTTGGGCGTGATCAGGCTGGCGCCCCGATAGCGGGTGAAATCCTTCCCCTTGGGGTCGACCAGCACAGGAAGCCCTGCGTTTCGGGCCAGCTGAATCCAGGCCTGGGGATCGGACAGGGTGCCCTTGCCATAATCGGACAACACCACGACATCGGCATCGGGCAGCAGAGCTTCATAGCGGCGCAGCAGTGCCGCCCCGTCGTAGTCCGGAAAGCCGTCTTCGAAATCCAGGCGTATCAGCTGCTGATGACGGCTGACGATACGCAGCTTGGTGATGGTGGGATAGGCGGCTTCACGCTGCAGGTGGCATTCCACACCGGCGCTTTCCAGCTGCTCCTGCAGCTGACTGGCCGCCGCGTCCTCCCCCGTCAGCCCCAGGAGAGATGCCTGCCCGCCCAGGGCGGCGATATTGGCCGCCACGTTGCCCGAGCCTCCCGGCCGTCCTTCCTCATCCTGCACATGCACCACGGGCACGGGGGCTTCCGGCGAGATACGCTCGGTAGCACCGTGCCAGTAGCGGTCGAGCATCAGGTCCCCCACGACCAGCACCCTGGCAGCAGAAAAATCCGGCAGGTCTCTCATGACATCTCAGAAATGGATACCGGCCTGCAGCACGGCGCCCAGTTCGTTACCCGTGCCACCCAGGCCGATCTCCGCACCGGCTTTCAGATCCAGGCTCTTGTAGGTGTAGAGCAGCTCCGGCAAGACACTGAACTGGTTAAGATCGGAGAAATCGCCCAGGTAGGTCACTTCCACCGCGGGATGCAGTGCGCCCCAGGGAGAAAAAACGACTGCCAGCCTGGCATCCAGCGCCGGGAAAGTATCGTCTCCGTTGGGATGCAGATCATCAGAGTCGGTGTAATAGCGCAGCCCCAGGTTGGCCAGCAGCTGGCCAAAGGAATGCTGCCTGTCGAACTTCACACCGCCGGAAAACACGATACCCGTGTGATTCATGGGATCGAATTCATCCACGTTCTTCAGGTCTCTCTTGGTGGTTTCCAGGCGTCCGGGTACACGTCCGCCACTCACATAGTAGGACAGGTTGTAGCCCGTGTCCTCGGCAAAGCTCAGCTGGTGTTCGAAAGTCAAAACAGCAAAATCATAGACCCCGCCATTGCCTTCGACATCCACCTTCTCCCCCTGCTGCATGGGCTGATCGTCCTTGACCGTTGCTTCGGCATTGGTCTTGAACGGATAGTTGAAACGCAGACGGAACCTGTCACCAAACGGAATGGAAAACTCGGCCATGGCCGTCCAGCCTTCCAGATCCTCGACCTCGTCCACTTCCATGCCTTTGAAAGATTGCCAGCCCAGCTTCAGCTCCATCTTGTCGCTGATATCCGCATACTGGGTTCGCAGGGGCTCGGTCACTGTGCCCGCCAGCGCCTGGCCGGCCAGCAGCGTGGCAAGAATCGCCGCATATCCGAGTGTCTTTTGCATAACTGTATTCTCCTGTACTAACACCTGACCGGGGTAAGCCAGGCTACATTTGTCTTGGTGATCTCAGGGACCCGTCTGTTCCCACGCGTTGTCGTAAGCCATTATCTTTGATTTGAGCCGCTGTTTATAGGACGGACTGCCGTCAACGGCATTCAGATACAGTCCAACGAAGCGCTCAAAACCGAATGCCCGCATTTCCAGGCTTTGATCGTCACTGTTGAACAGGTGACGGAAATTGCGCGCCCGTGATACCGCATTCAGCGGCCAGGGCCAGAAGCGTGCATCCTGGACATCGATGAGCCCCATGCTGCCATCCGGCCTCAGCAGCACATTGCCGGGATGCACCGAACGAAAATAGATACCCTTGCGGTGCAGTTCCGCCAGAAAACCGGCCAGCGTCACATACAGATCATCATCTGCGCCGGCAGCAAACATATCGTGAAAGGACTCGCCTTCCAGGAGATCATAAATCACGCCGTGGCGCCGGATCTCCCCGCAGTAAAACACTTCCCGTATCTTCGGTGCAGCCACGCCCCGGGCCTGCAGGCGGCGGGCATTGCGGGCAAAACGCAGATTGTAAGGATACAGCCTGCCGGAGGAGAAAAATCCCTTGAGACGAAACAGCTTCATGATGCGGCCGTCGGGCAGCAGCCATACCTTGACACCAAAACTCTGTGCTTCCAGCACTTTGGCGTCCGCCGTCAGTTGCCGGTAGCGGGCCAGACTCATGGACCGACTGAACATCAGTCACATTCCAGCACATAGGTGCGCCACATGGCATAGCGGGGCAGAAAATCCACTTTTCCGCGAATGCTGAAACCCGCTTCTGCAAATTCCGACTCCACCTGCTGACGGCTGTGCAGAAAGCGGTTGTCGAAGCGTTTGCGTTTGGGACGCCTCTTCACGGCCCTCTGGCGCTTCCAGGCCTTGTAGTTGCCATCCACCCACATGGAAATGCAGACACTGTCCCGGGCCACGCGATGAAATTCCTTCAGGATGCGCAACCTGTCTTCCGACTCGCCAATATGATGCAGCAGTCTCATACAGAAGATATTCTCGACGGCATTGTCCGGCAGCTGAATATCGAAAGCCGAACTCTGGAATACCCTGAAACGCTGCACGATTTCCTGCGGTCTTTCCTCTTGCGCAACAACCAGCATGGCTTCGCTGTAGTCCGCCGCCAGCAGTTCCCGGTCCGGATCCCGTGCCAGCAGCTCCCAGAAACGCCCGGTGCCGCAGGGAAGATCCAGCACCGACCGAGGATTTCCCGCCAGTTTCAGCGCCCTGCCTGCCATCTGCTGTTCCCAGCGATTGGAAATACGCCGCCCGAGAGAACCTTTCTGGTGCTTGCGATAGTACTCCCGCGCCCGTTCCAGGGAATATTTGCCGGAGAAATCCAGCTCACCTTCCTCTACGGCCGGTCGCATGCGTTCATTTTTCTTCACGTTTTTCCTGCTTTTCGTTCAATACGATCTGGTTGTTGTACAAATGGGCATATTCACCATCACGCTGTATGAGTTCAGCGTGGGAACCCGACTCCACCACTTTGCCCTGGCGCACTACCAGAATCCGGTCCGCATTCTCGATGGTGGACAGGCGGTGAGCGATGATCAGCGTGGTGCGGTTGGCCGTCAGGTTCTGCAGGGCCGCCTGCACATGGCGCTCGGAAACCGTATCCAGCGCGGATGTCGCCTCATCCAAAATCAGGATGGGCGCGTCCTTGAGCAGGGCGCGGGCAATAGCAATACGCTGACGCTGTCCACCCGAAAGGCGTACACCATCCTCTCCAACTATAGTATCAAAACCCTCCGGCAACTCCTCGATGAATTCCAGGGCGTGCGCCGCCCGCGCGGCAGCTTCCAGCGCCCCGGCAGTTGGTGGACGGGATGAACCGTAGGCGATGTTGGCGGCCACGGTATCGTTGAACAGCACCGACTCCTGCCCCACATAAGCCACATGCTCCCTGAGACCGGCCAGTGAAATCTCGCCCAGCGGAATATCATCCAGCAGGATCTGTCCTTCGGTGGGTTCGTAAAAGCGGGGAATCAGGGCGGCGATAGTGGTCTTGCCGCTGCCGGAAGGGCCAACCAGCGCAATGCTTTGCCCCGGTTCCATCTGAAAACTGATGCCGTGCAGCGCATCAGTCTCTGCCTGGGAGTAGCGGAATTTTACATTCTCAAAACGGATGCTGCCATTGATGGTTTCGACGTTGCGGTCGCCGCTATCATTCTCCGGAGGTTCATCGATCAGCATGAACACCGACTCTGCACCGGCCAAACCGGTCTGCAGTGGCTGGTTGATGGCTGTCAGGCGCTTGATCGGCGGAAAAAGCAGGCCCAGGGCGGAAAAGAACGAAGTGAACTCACCCACCGTCATGGGCTCGCCGCCGAGCTGACCGGTGCCCAGGTAGATAAGCAGCGCAATCATCAGCGCACCGATGAACTCCACGATGGGCGCGCTGGTGGCATCGGCCACCTTGAGCTTGAAGCGGTAACGGCGCACCCAGTTGGCCAGCTTGCCGAAACGTTTACGCTCGTAGGCCTGCCCCCCATATACCTTGACGATCCTGTTGCCACGGGTGGCTTCCTCCAGCGCATGGGTCATTTCCCCCATGGTCTCCTGAAGGTTGCGGCTGGAATGGCGCATGCGACCGGACACATAACGCACGAAATACAGCATCACCGGCAACAGAATGGAAACCACCAGGGTAAACTTCCAGTTGGTGTAGAGCATGAAACCCAGCAGTCCGATGACAGACAGCCCGTCCCGCAGCAGTATCACCAGCACCTTGGTGGCGGCGGTGGTCACCTGGGTGACGTCATAGGTCACCTTGGCGATCAGGTTACCCGTGACATGGGCATCGAAATAGGCAACCGGCAGGGTAAGGATGCGTTCGAACATCTCCCGCCGCAGGTCGAGAACCACCTTGCCCGCCACCCACTGAAAGGCCACCCGGCTGACGAAGGCCAGAATACCGCGCACGATATAGAGCACCAGCAGGGCGATCGGCATCCAGAACATATAGAATTCATCGCGCTGGACGAAGGCCCTGTCCATCAGCGGCTCCATCAGATAGGGGATGGCCGGTTCCGTGGAGGCCAGCAGCACGGTAAACAGCACTGCCAGCGCAAAGGCGTGCCAATAGGGCCGCACGTGCTGCAGCAGCCGCAGGTACAGCTCTTTGCTCTCCGCGAAGGCGGTCTGATGGGGTTCTTTTCGGCTCATTCAGTCAACCGGATAAAGGCGGGGATCGCTACGCTGCGGGCGGGTCCGGAACCGGCGGTGAATCCACATGTATTGTTCGGGTGTTTCGCGCACCCACCTCTCGACCAGATCATTGACACGCTGTGTATCGGCTACCAGGTCACCACTGGGGAAATCATCCCACGCGGGTTCGAGGAAAATATCGTGTCCCCGTCCGTCCTCACGCCTGATGGCCCGGAAAGGCACGACTACAGCGCCGCTGAGCTTTGCCAGCCGGGCCGTTGCCGGATTGGTCGAAGCCGGGATGCCAAAGAAATCAGCAAATACCGACTCTTTCCGGCCCGCGTTCTGATCCACAGCATACCATATGGCCTTACCCTGTTTAAGGGCGCGGATCACAGCGCGGACATTGTGCCGGGTGATAATCTGGGGCAGCCACTGCAGGCGCGCCCTGCTGATCATTCTGTCGATGACCGGGTTGTTGCTGGGCCGGTACATGGCGACGAAAGGCTGCTCATTCACCAGCAGGCGCCCGCCAAATTCCGGGCTGTTGAGGTGAGCTGACAGCAGCAGCACCCCTTTCCCCCTGTCCATTGCCGCCTGAAGATTCTCCAGACCATGAATATGCGCCAGCTTTGACATGCGCGAGGTCGGCGCCCACCAGGCAAGCGGCGCTTCGAGCAGGGTCTTTCCCAGGCTGTCGAAACTGTCCTTGAGCAACTGCTTGCGCCACCCGGGACTGCGGTCGGGAAAGCACAGATCGATGTTGGTCCGGGCAATAATCTTGCGCTTGGGCATGACGATCGCGTACAGGCGTCCTACAAACGGCCCCATCCACTGAATCATGCCATAGGGCAGCAGCGCCATCAGGCGTAAAGAAGCCACACCCACCCACGTCAGCCAGAAGCGCGGGTGATAGAGAGGCAGGCCTTTTAGCTTGTTCGCCACAATCAGTCAGCGCTTGTCGAAAAGGTCTTCCATACACAGGGCCAGCCCCTGCCGCCAATGGGGCAGGCGTACACCAAAGGCTTCCCACAGGCTGTCATTGCTCAGCACGGAGTAGGCCGGCCTGGCGGCAGAGGTCGGATACTGTTCAGTGGAAATGGCATTGATGACACAGGTTTCATCCGACTGTTCGAGAATGGCCTGGGCGAACTCGTGCCAGCTGGCCTCGCCTGCGGCAGTGAGATGGAATATCTCACCATCATGCATGCCGAAGCTGAACCGGCCTTCAGGGGTCCGACACTGGGCCAGCACCTGAGCGGCCGCCTCGGCGAGCAGGCGCGACCAGGTGGGGGCGCCAAACTGGTCGGCAACCACACCCAGCTGATCCTTCTCGGCAAAAAGCCGCAACATGGTCAGCAGGAAGTTGCTGCCCCTGGCGCCATAGACCCAGGCGGTACGCAATATCAGGCTTTGCGCCCGGGAAGCAAGCAGCGCCTGCTCTCCTGCCAGTTTGGATCTGCCGTAAACGCTTTGCGGGTCAGGGGGGTCGTTTTCCTTCCAGGGCCTGTTCCCGTCACCGGAAAACACATAGTCGGTGGAAAAATGCAGCACGGGAACATCCAGCTCGGCCCCCAGTCTGCCCATCTGCCCCACCGCTTCGGCATTGACCTGAAAGGCCAGGGACTCTTCCGATTCGGCCTTGTCCACCGCCGTATAGGCAGTCGCATTCACCATCAGCACAGGCCTGATTTCATGAACCAGTTCATCCAGGGCTTCGGCATCGGTCAGATCGACATGCCTGTCCGCACCATCCACACCGGCGGTAATCACATCTCCCAGGGGGGCCAGCGTGCGGCGCAGCTCCCAGCCCAGCTGGCCACTGTGGCCGAACAGCAGAATGGGGGGACTACCGGCAGTCATGGCAGGTATTCCGGCAGGCGTTCCGCGGCAATCTCGCGGAGCATCGGTGCATCAGCGTCCTTGCCGGACAGGCTGGGCTGCCCCACAATGGGCCAGTCGATGCCGATATCCTCGTCGTCCCAACGGATACTCAACTCGTTTTCCGGATGATAGAAGTCGGTACATTTGTAACTGAATATGGCCTGGTTGCTGGTCACCACGTAGCCGTGGGCGAAACCCGGCGGCACCCACAGCTGACGCCGCGTATCACCGGAAAGTATTACTCCCACCCACTGTCCGAAATGGGGGGATCCCCGGCGCGCATCCACCGCCACGTCGTACACTTCCCCCAGGATCACCTGTACCAGCTTTCCCTGGGCATGAGGGTGTTGCAGATGCAGGCCACGCAGGATGCCGTGACTGGACAGGGCCATGTTGTCCTGCACAAAGGGGCCGGGAATGCCCGCCTCGGCATAGCGCTGCTCCTGCCAGGTCTCCATGAACCAGCCACGCTGATCGCCATGCACATCCGGATCGATGATCAGCACGCCGGGAATGTCGGTTTCGGTTATTTTCATCGGATCCTCTCCTGTGCGATATCCCGCAGATACCGGCCATAGCCGGTCTTGCCCAGTTCATCGGCCAGTCCCACCAGCTGTTCATCATCTATCCAGCCCATGCGCCAGGCCACTTCCTCGGGACAGCAGACCTTCAGACCCTGGCGGGTTTCCAGCGTCTGGATGAACTGGGAAGCATCCAGCAGGGAATCATGGGTGCCCGTATCCAGCCAGGCCATGCCCCGGCCCAGCACTTCCACATCCAGCTGCCCCTGCGACAGGTAGCGTTTGTTCACGTCTGTGATCTCCAGCTCACCCCGGGGCGATGGCCTGATGCTCCTGGCGATATCGACCACCTGGCTGTCATAGAAATACAGCCCGGTAACGGCATAGCGGGATTTGGGCCGGGGTGGCTTTTCCTCCAGGCTGATGGCATGAAAGTTTTCATCGAACTCCACCACGCCATAACGCTCGGGATCATGCACCGGATAGGCGAACACCGTGGCGCCTTCCTTCCGGCCCGCGGAGCGGCTCAGCAGGCCGCCAAACTCATGGCCATAGAAGATATTGTCGCCCAGCACCAGTGCACAGTCGTCTCCAGCGATGAAATCCGCACCGATGATGAACGCCTGCGCCAGCCCTTCGGGTTTGGGTTGCTCGGCATATGCCAGGGACATGCCCCAGCGGCCGCCATCACCCAGCAGCTGTTTGAACAGCGGCAGATCATGAGGCGTGGAAATGATCAGCACTTCCCGGATGCCCGCCAGCATCAGCGTACTCAGGGGATAGTAGATCATGGGTTTGTCATACACAGGCAGCAACTGCTTGGAGATGCTGCGGGTCACCGGGTGCAAACGGGTGCCGGAACCTCCGGCCAGGACGATACCTTTCATCCGATCACCCCCAGACGCTCACCGCGGTAGCTGCCATCCAGCACGCGCTGACACCAATTGTCATTCTCCAGATACCAGTCTACGGTTTTCACCATGCCGGTCTCAAAAGTCTCCTCGGGCACCCAGCCCAGTTCCCGTTCGATCTTGTCTGCGTCGATGGCATAACGCTGGTCATGGCCGGGACGGTCCGCCACATGGGTAATCAGCTCTTCATAACGGCTGATACCCTGCGGGTGATCCGGGCGTTTCTCGTCGAGGATCCCGCACAGCGTCTTGACCACTTCCAGGTTGGTCTTTTCGTTGTGGCCACCGATGTTGTAGGTCTCGCCAATGCGTCCCTGCTCCAGCACCCGCAACAGGGCGCGGGCATGATCATCCACGTACAGCCAGTCGCGGATCTGGTCACCCCTGCCGTAGATGGGCAGAGGCTTGCCGGCAAGGGCATTGAGAATGATCAGAGGCACCAGCTTCTCGGGAAACTGGTAAGGCCCGTAATTGTTGGAGCAGTTGGTGATGAGCACCGGCAGGCCGTAGGTTTCATGCCAGGCGCGCACCATGTGATCCGACGATGCCTTGCTCGCTGAATAAGGCGAATTGGGCTGGTAGGGCGAAGATTCGGTAAACATCCCTTCGGGTCCCAGGCTGCCATAGACCTCGTCCGTGGAAATATGGTGAAAGCGGAATTGCTGTTTTTCCCCTTCAGCCAGGTCGTTCCAGTAGGCGCGTGCCGCTTCCAGCAGCACCGTGGTGCCCGTGACATTGGTCTCGATGAAATCCGCCGGACCGTCGATGGAGCGGTCCACATGGGACTCTGCCGCCAGGTGCATGATTGCCGAGGGCTGATGCTCACGGAACACCCGCCTTACTTCCGCCCCGTCACAGATATCCACTTTTTCAAAAACATAACGCTCATCGCCTGACACGGGTTCCAGGGACTCCAGGTTACCGGCATAGGTGAGCTTGTCGAGATTCACCACGCGATAACCGGTATTTTCGATCAAGTGGCGGATCAGCGCCGAACCGATAAAGCCCGCACCGCCGGTGATGAGCAGGGTTTTGCTATTCATTTCTTGTTTCCCCTTTGGTAACCAGTATGTCTTCCATGATCAGATATTCCAGATCCGAGCCATAGAACATGTTCAGGGCATCTTCCGGCGAGCAGACCATGGGTTCGCCGCGCCGGTTGAGAGAGGTATTGAGAATCACGCCGTTGCCGGTATGCTTCTCCAGTTCCTCGATGAGGGCATAGTAACGGGGGTTGGTGTCCCGGGTCACCACCTGGGCGCGGGCGGTGCCATCCTCGTGCACCACTTCCGGCACCCGCTCCTTCCAGCCCTCGCCCACATCGAAGGTGATGGTCATGTAAGGCGCAGGGTGATTCGTCTGCAGCATGTCCGGGGCCACCCGGTCGAGAATGCTGGGGCAGAAGGGACGCCAGCGCTCCCGGTATTTGATCTGCTCGTTGATGCGGTCGGCGATGCCCGGCACGTTGGGCGCACCGAGAATGGAGCGGTTGCCCAGAGCCCGGGGGCCAAACTCCATGCGCCCCTGGAACCAGGCCACAGGATTGCCGTCCGCCAGCAGTTTCGCCGCCTTTTGCGGGACGTCAGCCATCTTTTCCCATGCAGGCTTCTGCGGGTGGCTTTCGACTGCTGCGATACACTGTTCATTGGTATAGGACGGCCCAAGATAGGCGTGGCGCATGGGCTGCACCTTGTCACCCGACTGGTTGGCGATATAAGACGCGGCACCGATGGCCGTGCCCGCATCCGAAGCCGCCGGCTGCACGAACAGCTCCTGCACATCATCCCGGGCCAGGATGCGCTGGTTCAGCTTGACGTTGAGAGCCACGCCGCCGGCAAAGGCCAGCTTACCGGTTTCCTTGAGGATGTCTCCCAGGTAATGATCCACCAGCCCCAGGGACACCTTTTCCAGCAGGTCCTGCATGCTGGCCGCGTAGTCCACGTAGGGGTCGTCGATCTCATCCCCTTCCCGGGGCGGCCCCAGCCAGTCCACCAGTTTCGGGCTGAAGTACATGCCCTTGCCGTTCCTGTCCTTCCAGCGGCGCAGGCCGATGACGTTTACAAGTCGGGTGTTTACGCGAAAATCCTTGTCGCTGTAGTCGATGAGGCGGGAAAAATCGAAACGGCCGGGATCGCCATAAGGCGCCATGCCCATGACCTTGAACTCCCCGTCCAGCATCTCGAAGCCCAGATACTCGGTCATGGCGCCGTACACGCCCCCCAGGGAATCCGGGTCGTAGAATTCCTTGATCTTGTGGATGCGCCCGTTCTCGCCGTAGCCAAAGAAGGTGGTTGCGTACTCGCCCTTGCCGTCGATACCCAGAATGGCAGTCTTCTCCTGGAATCCGCTCAGATGATAGGCGCTGCTGGCGTGGGCAAGATGATGCTCCACCATTTCCAGGCGGGCATTGGTGATGCCAAGATCCGCCACCAGCTTTTCCAGCAGGGAACGGTTGCGATGATAACGGCGGTTGCCGTGCAGTAGGGCGGTCAGGGCGCGATCGGGCGCATACCAGTGACGGGCGGCATAATGCCAGCGGGCAGGACTGCTCAGGGGAATCTTCGCATAGGGAAAGGCCACCACGTCCACCTGCCCGGGTTCGACCCCCGCCGCTTCCAGACAGTAACGGGTGGCCTCGTAAGGAAACCGCCCCTTGGCATGCTTGTCGCGGATGAAACGTTCCTCCTCCGCGGCAGCGACCAGTTCGCCATCGACGAACAACGCCGCCGACGGATCATGGCTCACTGCCCCCGCTACACCCAGTACAATCATCGGTTCTGTGCCACTGGCACCCTTGTGACCTGAAACATGGCGTTATTCTACCCGAATCCCTGCCCGAGCAACCTTGCAAATCGCTCACGCAG